>JBDTMS010000249.1:0-6326 GCA_039934195.1 Betaproteobacteria bacterium | reverse complement strand
CGGCGTCGTTAGTCCGCACGTGATCGCGAAAATCCTTGAGTTGCTTGACGACGTACTCGTATTGCTGGCCGGCCGCGCGCGGCACTTCGTTCTGTCCGGAAAACCCGCCGAGGTGACACATCGGGCAGAGCGCGTTGTCGGCAATCTTCTTGCCTTCGGCCGCTTTCGCCGAGTCGACCTTATAGGTACTGCTTTTCGGTTTTTGTGCGGAGAAATAATCCGCGAGATCCAGCATGTCTTGCTTCTGCAGTGTTGCTGCGATCGGCGACATCAATGGATCTTTGCGGCGCGCCTCTTTGAAATCTCGCAGTTGCAGATAGATGTAGCGCGGCGTCTGGCCGGCCAAGGTTGGCCATAGCGGATTAATAGAATTGCCATCGGCGCCATGGCACGCTGCGCACACAGCGGCTTTGTCTTTACCTGCTGCGGCATCGGCGAGCGCAACGTTGGGCAGCGAGAATATGCAGAACAGAACAGCGAGGGGGGTGCGCATAATCTGTGTCCAGAGAGAAACGTCTGGACTACAGTGTAAGCAAGAAACGGCCGCGTCGCTGAAGTTCGTCGACGCGGCCGCGTTAGATATTTCTAGCGCATCAAGGCAGTGCGAAAACGATAACGCTGTTGCCGCGTTTGAAGTCGAGTTGCGTATTGCCGCCCGCTGCGACGGCGATGTATTGCTTGCCGCCGACGGTGTACGACACGGGGGGTGAATTTACGCCGGCACCGCATTGGAACGACCACAGCTTGCTGCCGCTCTTCGCGTCGTACGCATTGATGTTGCCATTGCCTTCACCGGTGAACACCAGATTGCCCGCAGTTGCCAGCACCCCGCCGATTAGCGGCTGATCGGTATCTGCTTTCCACGCAACTTTGCCGGTGTCCAGATTTACGGCAGACAGACGGCCCCACTGCTTTTCGGTAGGAATGACTTTGAACGCGCCGCCGAGCCACAGCTTGTCGCCGCCCGGGTAGTTCGCGGACTCGACGTGATAGGTCATCGGTTGATGCAAATTCGCTGCATAAGCCATGTGCAGCTTCGGATTGATTGCCATCGGCGACCATTCGACGCCGCCGTTGGCGCCGGGCAACATGCGCGCGCCGTTGGCCGTCGGCAGCACCCACATGTTTTCTTGCGGGATCATCGCTTCGGAGAAGCGAATGAGCGACAAATCGGCGCGGTTGTGCACATACACGTGTCCGGTTTTGCCGCCGTGAATCGCCACGGGTACCATCTTGCCGGACTTGTCTTTTGCTTCGGTGAGAATGACCGGGCTCACCGCGTCCAGATCCCAAACGTCGTGGGGGACGTATTGGAAGTGCGCTTTGTAGGCGCCGGTATTCAAATCGACCGCAACGATCGAGTCGGTGTAGAGATTGTCGCCCGGGCGAATATCGCCATACAGATCGGGTGACGGGTTACCGACGACGAAGTAGATCGTGTGCGTTTTCTTGTCGACTGCCGGCGCCATCCACACGCCGCCGCCCAAGGTTTTATAGAAGTCGCTGCCGTTCTTGTTCAGCAATTCTTTCTCTTTGGCGATGTTGCGGAGCATGTTGCGTCCGGTGGCATCGTGGGTTGCCCAGACGCCTTCATGGCCTTTTTCCGGAATGGTGTTGAACGTCCACATCAGTTTGCCGGTCTTGGCGTCGAACGCTTTCACGAAACCGCGAATGCCGTATTCGCCGCCGTTGGTGCCGATCAAGACCTTGTTGTCGACCACGACCGGCGCCATCGTTTCCGAGTAGCCTTTCTCGGGATCGGCAATGTCGGTCGACCATTTCACCTGGCCGGTCTTGGCATTCAGCGCGATCAGTTTCGCATCGAGCGTGCCCATGTACAGCGTATCTTCGAACACGGCCACACCGCGGTTGTTCGGCCCGCAGCAATAAGTAGTGATCGGACCCATCTTGTGTTTGTAATGCCAGAATTCCTGGCCGGTGGCGGCGTCGACCGCGTAAACGTGGTTATACGAGGTCGTCAGAAACATGACGCCGTTGATGACGATGGGCGATGTTTCCATCGATTCGCGTACTTCCGTCTGCACGATAAACGCAGGCTTGAGTTTCGCAACGTTACCGGCGTTAATTTGATCCGCGGCGTAATAGCGGCTGTTGCTGTATCCCATGTTGGACTGCAGCCAGTGATTCTTGTCGGAGTCTGAGCCGTCCAGCATTGCCTGCGTTACTGGGACCAGCTTCGAGGACATCGGCGCGGTGCTGCTGGTCGACGTCCCTTCAATTTCAGCCGCGATCGCGTTGCCTATATTGCCCGTCAATGCCATTGCCAGAACTAGTATCGATCTCTGCATCGAGTCGCTCATGCCACCACCTCCATACTTTTTTATGTTGGACCCCGGATCCCTGCGCCGCAACAATGCCGAGCCGTCGCGGTGGCACGGACTATAATGGTTTCGCGCGTTAGTCCACAAGCATGCAAAGCAAGACAAAAATGCAGGGCAGGTGTGTATGTCGGCGCGTTATGGAGTGCCTTGAAAATTACTTTTCAAATTCCGAGGAGCCGTTCGAACATGTTTGCCGCGTGCAAAACCTTCGCCGCGATCGGATTCGCGTTTTGTCTGATCGGCGTTTCGCTGCCGCACTCGTTTGCGCAGACCGAGATCACCGAAAAGCAGCTGAATGTAAGGCTGCTGGAGTTCTCCAAACAGAAAGACGAGGTGCGCGCACGCAAAATGCTCGAAGAAGGCGCAGCAGTCGACTCGCGCAATCGCGCCGGCGAGACGCCGCTGATGCTGTGGGTGAAGGCGGGCAACCGCGAGATGGTCGCCTGGCTGATCGCAAAGGGCGCGAAGGTCAATCAAGAAGCGGTGAATCACACCACGCCGTTGATGGCCGCGGCGTACGCGGGCGATGTCGAGGTAATGCAGCTACTGCTGGGGGCAGGAGCCGAGATCGACCGCGTCGATCAGGTATCTAAGACGGCGATGATCTACGCCAGCGCAGAAGGACACACCGAGGCCGTACAGTTGCTGATCGACCGAGGCGTCGACGTCGATCGGATCTATGCGCACAACTTGACCGCGCTGATGTGGGCCGCAGGTTACGGCAAGGCGAGTAGCGTTAAGCTTCTCCTCGAGCGCGGTGCGGATCCAACTTTGCGCGATGATCGCGGTAAAACCGCCGGCGATATTGCGGCGGATCAAGGTCACCAATCGATCGCGGCGTTGCTCAAGCCGGCAGCTCGGTAAGCGGTGTGCCGATGCTATGCATTCGAGCTAGAGCGGCGCGAACGCCGTAGTCAGCACAACCAATCCAACCATCGAGCCGATTGCAATCAGCAACTGCAATACGGTCCATACGCCGTAGCGTCGTGCCATCTGATCGGGGTCTAGGTTTGCCAGCAGAAGTGGACGGGCGTCGGCTGGTTTATGCACAACATGAATCCCGGGTAGCGCGCGAATCATTTTGTGCTGTCGCGTGACTTCCCGTTGGGCGGCTTGGCGTGCAAGCTGCCATTCGTTCAGATCGATCTGGCCGTCTTGGTTGAGATCGTAGCGTTCGAGCAGACTCTGCCGGTCGGCCTTCCATTCGGTCAACAATGCGTTGAGATCCGCCCGCCGGTCGAGCATTCCTACTTCTCCGCCGCGCGTCGTGAGCTCTCCTAGTGCGTAGAGCGGCGCGTTCGCGGTAAGAAGCCATTCCGTATAGCGCCGATCGATTTCTTTCCAAGTGCGTTTGTCGGTTGTCACGACTTCCGCATGATCGGGATCGATGATCGCCTGTCCAGTCGCGTCTTCCAACAAAAACGTGTCGGGGCTCATCGCGCGCGCGATGGTGCACCATTTGTCGCCTTGCCTTTCTTCGATCTCATAGCGGAACCAGACGCATGTCCGCATGGATACCGGGCTGATCAGCGCCGTGCCGGAATGGGGCTTCGCCCGACCGAACAACTCGACATAGCCTTGCGGTGCAGACGCGACGCGGGACGTCGGCGTATCGGCAACCATGCGCGAGCGGCGAAAGTTAGCGGCCCACAACAGCAGCGAGGCGAGGCCAATGATGGAAAAACAAAACAGCCAGCCCGCGCGCGTCCCGATGCGGACGCCGGCGAGCAGCAGCAAGAGCTGAGAGGTCGATGCGAGGAGGTTGCCGCATCGGTAGTCGAAATCGTTGCGCACGATGACCGACTTGCGTGGGCTCAGGCGAACAGTTTCTTGACGTCGACGTCAGCCTTTTCGCTGTCGGAAAACTGCAGCAACTGGCGTGGCGGGAACGCGAACATGCTCGCGATCAAGCCGTCGGGAAATTGCTCGATGCGCACGTTGTTGACGTTGACGCTCTCGTTGTAGAACTCGCGCCGATCCGCGATCGCATTCTCCAGACCGGCAATGCGCGTGTGCAGATAGATGAACTGCTCGTTGGTTTTCAGATCGGGATACGCTTCGGCCAATGCGAACAAACCCGACAGGCTGCCGCGCAGCTGGGTTTCGGCTGCGCCCAGCAGTGACATATTCTGCGTATGGCTTGCTGCAAACACTTTCGAGCGGGCTGCGATAACGCGCTCCAGGGTTTCCTGCTCGAACTGGCGATATTGCTTGCAGACCTCGATCAGCTTGGGAATCTCATCGTGGCGCTGCTTGAGCAGCACGTCGATATTGGCCCACGCTTTAGAAACGTTGTGTTTGACGCTGACCAGGCTGTTGTAGATCAGCACGCCGTAAGCTGCGGCGATCGCCGCAATTGCGATAAGGACGATGGCGAACAAGCTCATGTGAAACTCCCCGAGATAGTAGCAGGCATGTTTCGACGCAGCTTCTATGCCTATACGTCGCGCTTGGAAACTGCCGTGAAACAACCCGGCGCTGCCGCCGAGCGTGAGCGAGCGGGCCCGCATCTTTCAACGCGGCCGCCGATCGATCCTGCGATCACGAGTGTGTCCGTTTGGCGCTAGAATGCGCGCTCTCTCGCGGTCCGGTTTCGATCCTCGATATGGCACTCATCGTTCAGAAATATGGCGGTACTTCGGTCGGCAACGCCGAGCGCATCAAGAATGTTGCCAGGCGTGTGGCCCGCTGGAAGGCGATGGGGCATGACATCGTTGTCGTGCCCTCGGCCATGTCGGGCGAAACCAATCGCCTGATCGCGCTGGCGAAGGAAATTCAAGGACAGCCGGACACGCGCGAGCTCGATGTGATTGCATCCACCGGCGAGCAAGTCACCATTGCGCTGCTGGCGATGGCGCTGCTCGAATTAGGCTTGAAGGCGAAGAGCTACACCGGCGCGCAGGTACGCGTGCATACCGACAGCGCGTTTACCAAAGCGCGCATTCAGTCGATCGACGGTTATAACTTGCGTCAAGATCTGGCCGCCGGCCTCATCCCGGTGGTGGCTGGCTTCCAGGGGGTTGACGAGTTCGGCAACATCACAACGCTCGGGCGCGGTGGCTCGGATACTTCCGCCGTGGCACTGGCAGCGGCGTTGAGGGCCGACGAATGCCAGATCTACACCGATGTCGACGGCGTCTATACGACCGATCCACGGATCGTTGCAGAGGCGCGCCGCTTGAAGACAATCACCTTCGAAGAAATGCTCGAGATGGCGAGCCTGGGTTCGAAGGTGCTGCAGATTCGTGCAGTCGAATTCGCCGGCAAGTATAAGGTCCCGTTGCGCGTGCTATCGAGCTTCGAGGACGAAGGCGAAGGCACCCTGATCACTTACGAGGAAGACGAGAAGATGGAACAAGCGATCATCTCCGGCATCGCATTCAGCCGCGACGAAGCGAAAATCACGGTCACCGGTGTGCCCGATCGGCCAGGCATCGCCTACGCGATTTTAGGGCCGGTCGCCGATGCGAATATCGATGTCGACATGATCATTCAAAACGCGAGCGTCGATGGACACACCGACTTCTCGTTCACAGTGCATCGCAACGATTTTCAGAACGCGATGGACATCAGCGGCAAGATCAGAGCGCATATCGGCGCGCGCGACATCGTCGGGGACAATCGGGTATGCAAGGTCTCGATCGTCGGTGTAGGCATGCGCTCGCATGTCGGCATCGCAAGTCAGATGTTTCGCACGCTCGCCGAAGAAGGCATCAACATTCAGATGATTTCCACATCCGAGATCAAGATCTCGGTAGTCGTAGACGAGAAATACATCGAGCTTGCGGTCAGGGTCTTGCATAAGGTATTCGGCCTCGAAGACCAACCGGTGTAGGGCGACCTAGTGACGCTTCGCAACGGACAATCAGTTTGTCCGGCTTCAGGTTAGGACGCCGGGTAGAAAGCGGGCGGGACTGCGATATCGGGGCAGGCTGGGATATCGGGGCAGGCTGGGCTTGGCTAGCCTTCAGCACGGGTACGCAG
>JBDTMS010000248.1:0-6328 GCA_039934195.1 Betaproteobacteria bacterium | reverse complement strand
CTCATCTTTGGTAAAGACCGATTCGACGTCGCCGCCGCAATCGCTCCATTTGCGGAATTTCTCGATCAGCCAAGCCGCGAGCCCGACGGGCGAATCGGATAACCCGAAGGCGAGCGTCTGCGGCTTGGTGCCTTGGATCCAAGTGTAGCCGGTCTCCTCTTTCATCCAATATTTGAGTTGTTCCAGATACGCCTGCTCCTCGGCGGTGGGATTGGCCAGCATTGCCGGATCGCGCCGCACTGCCAGCAGATTGATGTGAATGCCGAACAGGCGCTCGGCATACTGCAGGCCGAGCCGCGACGTGACGAATGCACCCCAGTCGCCACCTTGCGCAGCGAATTTCGGGTAGTGCAGCACCTCGGTCATCAGGGCGGCAAAAATGTCCGTTATCTGCTCGATGCTAAAGCGCGGCTGACCGGGTTTGAACGAGAAACCGTAACCAGGCAATGACGGGGCCACGACGGTAAACGCGTCGGCTGGGTCGCCGCCGAATCGCGCCGGGTCGGTCAGCATGGGAATGATCTTGTGGAATTCGAACACCGAGCCCGGCCAGCCGTGCGAGAGTAACAGCGGTATCGGTTTCGGACCGATACCCGGCTCGTGGATGAAATGCACATCGATACCGGCGAGCGGCACCTTGAATTGGGCAAACGAGTTCAACGTCTTTTCTTGAACGCGCCAGTCGAATTGATCGTGCCAATACGCGACCAATTCCTTCATGTACGCGAGGCTGGTTCCAGTGGACCACGGCTCCAGCGGTGGCTCGTCCGGCCAGCGAACGTTGGCAAGTCGGGTACGAAGGTCGGTGAGCGTGTCTTGTGGGATGTTGACGCTGAATGGCGTTGGTTCGGCTCGGCTCATCTGATTCCTCCAGTCGATAACCGCGATTCTTTCAGCATGCGACGAGCGCGTCCAATATGCTTTGCGCGGTCGATTGATAGCATTATCGAATGACTGACCGCGGGCGATCCGCCGAGACGCCCCGCAGCGCACGGCGCTTAGGCGCCTGGCGCAGTTGCTCCACCGCAAAAACAAAACGCCCCCGGCGGGGCGTTTTGTCTAGCTCGTGATGCTTCAATCGTCGAGATCTACATCCCGCGTGGTGCCGTTGAACACCTGACGCCGAATGATGCCGTCTTCAGCCGTCGCATGCGAATGACAGTTGGTGCCTGCGTAAGCAACGCGCCGCGGATGGCCGATCATACCCAGGTAGCGGTTTTGCACTTCGTAGGCATCGAGCTCGCGAGCCAGCCAGCGATCGCACGGCGCTGCGTCGCGATAATAACCAGACGAGTCTTGAAAATAATGCACGAGCTCATGCAATAAGATCGATCGATCGAAGATGTTTGTTTCCGGCTTCAACGTATCGTCGAGGAAGATGCCTTCGCCGGGCTTGTACCAGGCTTTTATCGCACAGTTGGCGCCACACACATAGCTTTCGAGTTGCGCGTGGGTGATGCGATGAATGCTTACCGGATCGTGCGGAATCCGATGTGGAGACAGGCGGTCGATCGCAAGACTGAGTTGCTTGACGACTTGATCGAGGGAGGTGGCAGGACCGGTATCGAATGCGCTGGCGAGCTTCCAGTCTTGCGACGGCGCGGCGTTGTTGGCGCCGTAGGTGCTGATCGGTTTGGGATCGATCGCTCGTGCAACCGGAGCGAACATCGCACAGGCTGCGACTAGACAAAAACAACGAAACATATAAGACATTAAAAGACCTCGCCGGTAATCCCCTCCGCCTTTGTGATGCCCCGCGTGTGGGGGTCTTAGTGCAGATTGACGCATTTTGCATGCCCGCGAACCGACTCCGCGCAACCGAAGACTTCGGGCTGCTCACAGGGCGCGGTGAGTGCAAACCAGGAGGGAGTAGCTGCTACTTCGGTGGCACCAACTTTCCCGCCGCACCATTCCAGCGCCAAACTCTACCGTCTTGGCGCAAATGAGTGCCACCCACCCAACGATCTATGCCGTTGGTTGCGACCGCGTCGGCGCGAGCGGCCTGAACATCACGGCCGGTCTGCGTGAGGCGGAAGCGCTGCGCACCGAACGCCGCAGCGGCAGGAACTTCGGGAGGAAATCGGGGGCGCGCGCCGCTGGCAAGTTCCATCAGCGGCTTCGCGCCGGTTGCAAGTCGCGCCAGTACGCGCCAGAACGACCAGTCGCCCATGAACGGACGGTCTTCTTTCGTGTGAACAGCGACAAAGATCTCTGCCGGCGCGCGTGCACCTTCGATGACTGCGGTGAGCGCCGTCTGTTCGGTACGGGACAGGCCGTTCTGCTCCGCAGGCAGCTCAGACAACAAGCGCTCCAGCGCCGGTGCCAACTCGGGAAGTGCCGGCGTACCCGCGCGCCGCAAAGCATCGAGCGCGGTCGGTTCGGGCAGACGCAGAGCGTCCCATGCACGCGCACCAGTAGCGAGCTGGTCCAGTGTGACCGGCGTGCGCGATTCGAACAGTGCGCGAATGCGGTCGGGCTTAGTAGCGCCGAGGCCGCGAAATTGACCGTCTTCAGGATCCTTATCGACCGAGATCCGCGATAAGCGTGCGGGTTTGGACGACTGTGCGTGATACCACGCCAAGACCTGACACAACTGCAGTTGATCGTAGAGATCGGATTCGAACCACAGCACCACTTCATCTTCCGCAGCCGATGCACGCAGCGCTGCATCGCGCGTCTGGAACTGCCGAAGCGTATCTTCAGGGCGTCCCCAGCCGCAAGCAGTGATGAACTCTGCACGCACACGCGAGAGATCGTCCAGTTCCAACTCGGCGGGAATCGGACCTTCGTGAAGGACGTCGCGCCACGGCAGAAAACTACCCGCGAGTTCCGCTGCGCGAAGCACCGCGACGGCCGCATCTCCATTAGTCAGGTGAACCATGAGCGTGCTTGAGAAAGTAAAGGCTAGAAGCCGGGGAAGTTAAAGGCTAGCAGCCGGTGAGCTGGAATGGAAACTTTAGCACCAACATCATAAGCCTGTTGGCGCGAAAGCCAAGCAATACATCCGATGCTTCCGCGCTACGCAGCAAGACAGCGCCAGGCAGTCGCCATCCGCGATCAGGTCTCGCTTTCGCCGGGACCCGGCTTGAGCGGTTCCGCTTTGCGACGCTCTTCGATGCGGCTCGCGAGATTCTTCTCGATCTCCACCGCGCGCGCCTGCTCGACGTCGTTCAACGTGGGTGCGAGTTTTTCCAGATCGGCCACGTTTGCCTGCACTTCATCTTTGTCTTCTGCCGTGAAGTAAATCTGGGCGATGCTAAGCCATGCGATTGCCTCGGCACGATCGGCCGGCAGCCCGCGTCCTTGCGCCAGCATCTTGCCCAAGTTATGCATAGCGCTGGCGATGCCTTTGTCCGCAGCGCGGTTGTACCAGTCGTAGGCGGCTTTCAGATCGACCTCACCGCCACGGCCGTTTTCATACATGGCCGCGATGTTGTACATGGCCAGACCATCGCCCGCCTGCGCCGCGCGCTGATACCACTCCAGCGCGGTTGCGAAGTTTTGCTCGATGCCCTGACCATTCTCGTACAGATCGCCGACGCTGTTCATCGCCCAGGCATTGCCGCGCTCCGCCGACATCTGCCACCACTTGAGGGCCTGCGAGTAATCCTGTGGCACACCCTGGCCATTGGCGTACAGCAAGCCGATGTTGTTCATCGAAACCACGTAGCCTCGCCGTGCCGCATCTTTCCACCAGCGCAGCGCTTCGTCGTAGTTCGGCGTCTGCGTGCCGATGCCGTGCGCCCACAGCAAGCCGATGTTGTTCATCGCGCGCGGATCACCGCGTTCCAGCAACGGGATCAGCTTGCTCGGATCGACGACGTCGGCGCCCGGCTCGACTTTGGTAAACGTCTGCTCTTGCGCCTCTGCGGCCAATGCCGCTACCGGCACCGCTAATAGCAACGAGACCGCCAAGTGCAATGTTTTCAACGGGACCTCCTACGGCCAGGTGAAGCTGTAAATGAATTCACGTGCGAAGCATCGTGACGCGCGGTGCGAGAGCGAAGCACTCAATGCACTGCCTCGCAATTAAGACCCCATCGTTCGCGCCCGGTTCGGTCTCGTTATAGGCACCGAGGCACTTCCGCTCACGCGGATAGGAAGGGCCGCAGTTGCGCCAGCAGTTCCTCCGGTGCTTCCTCCGGAATGAAGTGGCCGCATGGGAGTGCACTACCCCTCACGTCGAGCGCCTTCTCGCGCCATGTCGCGACCACGTCAAATAGCGCGTGCATCTTGCCGTACTCGCCCCAGATCGCGAGTACCGGGCAGCGCAGACGCGCTCCGAGATCGCGCTCATCGTCGTCGAAATCGCGCGTGGCGGCGGCGCGGTAGTCTTCCAATCCTGCGCGGATCGTGCCCGGCAAGGTGAACGCACGCAGATATTCTTGCACCATCGGCTCATCGATCGCACCAGCCCGAAACGTCAGCGCTCCAAACATGTGGCGCAGAAATGCCTCCGGCGCGGCGTTCAACATCACTTCCGGCAGGTCGGGTGTCTGAAAGAAGAAACAGTGCCAATAGGCTGCGGCGAGCTCACGACCGGTCTTGCAAAACACCGTGTGCGTCGGCACGATGTCGAGCACGCACAAGCGAGTAATTGTATCGGAATGGTCCAGCGCTAGTCGGTGCGCTACACGTGCGCCGCGATCGTGTCCAACCACGGCGTAGCGAGTGAAGCCGAGCGATTCCATTACAGCGTGAATGTCGCTCGCCATCGTGCGCTTGTCGTAGCCATCGCGCGGTTTGTCGGAATCGCCGTAACCCCGTAGATCCGGACACACCACATTGAAACGCTCGGCCAGTTTCGGCGCGACCTTGCGCCACATCTGCGCGGTTTGCGGATAACCGTGCAGCAGTGCCACCGGTGGACCATCGCCGCCGACCCACACGTTCATGCGAACGCCGTTGACGCGCAACGTGCGCTGCTCGAGCCCCGTCATGAAATGCCGTTGCGTCATCGCGGCTTCGCAAGATCCGCGAGGTATGTGCGCAGGCGGCGCACGCCTTCCTCCAGAATCGGTATCGGCTTCGGGTAGGAAAAGCGCACGTGATGGCGCGGATCGTTGGTGCCGAAGTCCAGCCCCGGGGTGATCGCAATGCCCGCGCGCTCTAAAATATCCCAGCAGAACGCGTAGCTGTCATCGGTGAATCGACTGCAGTTCGCATACACGTAGAATGCGCCGTCGGGATAGATCGGAATCTCGAAGCCGAGCGACTCGAGCGCCGGCACCAGGAAATCGCGCTGCGCGCGATATAGCGCGCGATGCTGCTCGAGAACTTCGATGGTTGCGGGCTCGAACGCAGCCAGCGCCGCATGCTGTGCGATATCGGGCGGCGAGATAAACAGATTGCCGGCCAGTTTGTCGAGCTCGCCGACATACGCTTCGGGCATGACAACCCAGCCGAGCCGAAAGCCGGTCATACCGAAGTATTTGGAGAAACTATTGATGATAAAAGCGTCGTCGCCGAATGCCAGCGCGCTCACCGCCTCGTCCTCTCCATAGGTCAAGCCGTGGTAGATTTCATCGGAGATCAGCACGCCGCCTTTGGCGCGCACCGTCGCGTTGAGCTGCTCGAAGTCCCTCGGTGCGATGGTTGTACCGGTTGGATTCGACGGCGAGCAGACCAGCACCGCTCGCGTACGCGGACCCCAGTGTCTTTCGACCAATTCTGCGGTCAACTGATACGCCGATTCGGGGCCGACGGCGATGCCGACGGGATCGCCGTCCAGGGCGCGCACGAAGTGGCGATTGCATGGGTAGCCGGGGTCCGCCAGCAGCACTTGGTCGCCGGGATTCAACAGCACGCCCATGGTCAGTAGCAGCGCGCCGGACGAGCCGGTGGTGACGGCGATGCGAGACGCCGGCACATCGAGTTTGTAGCGCGTGCGATACCACGCCGAAATCGCTTGCCGCAGCGGCACGATGCCCAGTGCCGGCGTATAACTCAGGCGCCCGGTTTCCAGCACACGCATCGCCGCTTGTTTGATCAGCGGCGCGATCGGAAAATCCGGCTCGCCGACCACCATATTGACGATGACGCGGCCCTCGGCTCCGAGCGCTCGCGCACGCGCGATCAGCTGCATCACATGGAATGGCTCGATGTCCGCCATGCGAGCCGTCGCAACGTGGGCGGGGCGCGAGGGTTGCGACTCGATATGCTCAGAATGGCCAGCCGGAAAATCGGCCGCCGGAGGACGCTGTTGAATGTTCATGGGTGTGGCAGGAAGCCTCGAAAGGACAAAGGCTAGGCTATCGCAGCGTGCTTTTCAAGGCGGGCTGCGCGCGATCGGTGAAGCCGTTACCATTGCGTCCTGCATTTTTTCCGG
>JBDTMS010000247.1:0-6330 GCA_039934195.1 Betaproteobacteria bacterium | reverse complement strand
GCGGCGCCAGCTTTTCGTATTCCGGCTGGACTTCGGTCAGCGCCTCTTGCGCCAGCGCGGCCATATCGACCGTGGCCATGTTCAGATGCTGTCGCCCGATCCGTGAAAATGCCAGCAAGTCATCGATCAGCTGACCCATCCGCTTGGTGTTGCTGCGGATGACACCGAGCAGCCGCCGGCCTTCGCTGTCCAGCACAGAGCCGTAATCTTCCTCCAGAATGCGTGAGAAACCATCGATCGCTCGTAGCGGCGAGCGCAAATCATGCGACACCGAATAGCTGAAGCTCTCCAGCTCGTGGTTGCTCGCCTGCAACTCGGCCGCGTGCGATTCGAGTGCCTGATTAAGCTCGACGATTCGCCGCTCCGACGCTTTTGCGTCGGTGACATCCTCCGAAATGCCCAGCAGATAACGCGGGTTCCCAGCCTCATCTGCGATCGGGATTTTTTTCGTGTGCAGCCAACGATCGCCCAGCACCCGGCTGTGAATCGGTTCTTCGACGATATCGACCAGCTTGCCGGTCGCCAGCACCTCGCGATCTTTTGCGACAAATGCATCGGCCTGTTCGCGGGTAAAGAAGTCGTAGTCGCTTTTACCGATGATCGCGCCCTTCGGCAATCCGAGCAGGCGTTCGCCGGCCTTGTTGAAGCGCACGAAGCGAAGCTCGGCAGCGTCTTTAACGAAAATCATGTGCGGGATATGCTCGAACACCGAATCGAGAAACGCGTTCGCGCGATGCATCCGCTGTTCGGCTTCGCGCCGCAGCGTGACATCGAACAAGCTGGCGCGGCTCTGCGTGAAGTTGCCCACGTCATCGTGCATCGCGATCGCGTTCAATGACACCGGCAACACCGATCCGTCCTTGCGGATCAGCTCGTACTCGACGTCGTTTACCGACGCACCCTGCTTTACTTGCGAGAAGTTCTGTTGAAAGCTCAGCCGGCTATTTGGCAGCAGTAGATCCGCAAATGCGACCTTGCCGATCAGGTCCCGGCGTTCATAGCCGAGCCACCTGAGCTCGGTATCGTTGACCTGCACGAATACGCCTTGCGCATTCAGCGAGTGATAGCCGCACGGTGCGTTGTTGTAGAGATCTTCAACGTCATCGGCGTAGCGGCGCACGTCGATTTCGGCCAGCCGGCGCTGCGCGATCTGGCCTCTCATCACACCGAAGCTGAACAATAGAAGACCGAGTGCGCCCAGATTACCCAGGACGATAAACGCATTGGTGCGAATACGGCCGGCTTCCAAGACCACAGAACGCTGCTTGAGCAGGACGTCCTCTTCGCCTCGCATGTCACCCACCTGCGCGACCAGTTCTTCCATGAGTTCTCGCCCATCGTCCAGCCGCGCTCGCTCCGCAAACGCGTCGATCTCGCCGCGCTGGCGCGATTCGATACCGATTCGCAGCATCGCAAGCCGGCGATCCATGACGATGCTCAGATTGGCGATCCGTCGTTGCTGCAACGGATTATCGGCGGTGAGCTTCTGCAGCGAGTCCAGCACCGCGGGAATCGCGCTGCTGCTCTCTTGGTACAACTTCAGGTGGCGCGCCTCATCGGTGAGGAGAAAGCCGCGTTGACCGGATTCCGCGAGGGAGATCTGAGTAGTCAGCGTTTCCAGCTCGCGGATGACCCGCTGTGTGTGGTCCACCCAGCGCGCGTCGTCCGCGAGCCGATTGACTGTGTAAAACGACGCGGCTGCGATGCCGACGAGCACGATCGCGGCGATGGTCAACCCTAGATTCGTGCGCAGGTCGTTGTTTGCTTGTTTCATATTGTAAGGGCTGCAACGATCTGCCCATCGTCGCAGCCCATCGCCCGCAAAACGTGCAAGGGCGATCCCCGGTCGAGCGTGCATCTCCGCTGGTATGCAAAGTTAACGACCTAAACGATTGGAAGTTGAGGCTACGTTTACGACGAAAGCGGAAGTTTTGCGGACGTTGCGAAACAGCTTGCGTGCGCGCCAAGGCGCATCGGCAGCTGTTTTGAAGTGCGTCGCGAAGCGATCTGGACGACGTCCTCGGTCCCCCGCTGCTGCGACGCAATCGCTGGATTACAGATGCACGACCAACGCGCATTTGCGCGAAATCAAATCGCGGCTGCGGTGCCGCGCGGGCAGACTTGCGAAATGATGTTTCTTAGCGCGTGGAGATACGATGTGCGTTGCTGTAGACGTTGAATTGCCCAGCACGGGCGAAACCGACGAGCGTCATGCCGGTCTCCTGCGCAAGACGGATCGCGAGCCCGGTCGGCGCGGAGATCGCAGCCAATACCGAGATACCGAGGGTTGCCGCTTTCTGTACCATCTCAAAGCTCGCGCGGCTGGTGATGATAGCGAAGCCATCGGTCAAGCCGACATCCTCGCGCATCACCGCACCGATCATTTTGTCCAGCGCGTTGTGCCGCCCGACATCCTCACGCACCGCTACCAGGTCGCCGCGCGTAGTTACCCAGGCCGCGGCATGCACCGCGCCGGTCAGCGCATTCAACGTCTGCTTGGAGCCCAGTTGCGCCAGCGCGCGCTCGAGCACATTCGCGCCGATCCGCACGCCCTCACCGACCGGCGCTGGATGCCGTACGGCCTGCTCGATCGTCTCGGCGCCGCACAGTCCGCAACCGGTTCTACCCGCCTGATTGCGGTGCTGCTCCTCGAGCGGCAGATAGCGCAGAAAATCGATCTCCATACGCAGCGAGACGCCGTCTGCCACCGGTGCGGTCTCGATGCTCAACAGTTCTTCGCGCTTGCCGAGAACGCCCTCGCTGAGACTGAATCCCAATGCGAAGTCCTCCAGGTCGGCCGGCGTTGCCATCATGACCACATGCTGCATGCCATTGTAGACGAGGGATAGCGGAACTTCCTCAGCAGCACGGTCGGTGGTCTCGGTGGACCGATTGCCGACCCATTTCTGCACGCTGTAGGTGTCGTGCGTGGGGGTAAAACGTGCGTGATCGTTCATGGTCGTTTGCGTGGCGCTAGATTATTCGCTGCATCCTATCATGCAGGAAACAGCGCGGTCCGGTCGGCGGACATGCGCCCCAGCGCGGCGTGCACCGGAGCGCCGTGCCGATGCGATCGATTCGAGCTTGACGCACAACAACCAACGGTTCGACAAAGCCACGCTATGATGCCGACGTCCTCGCCGCGTTCCAGGAGTCCGCACTGCATGTTGTCGATGAGCACGCTGTACCTCGCTTCCGAATGGTTGATTCGCATCGCTATGCTGATCTACGTGCCGCAGCGGCGCACACCCGCATCCGCGCGCGCATGGCTGCTGTTAATTTTCTTTCTGCCCTGGCTGGGCGTGGTTCTGTATGCGCTGATCGGACGTGCATATTTGCCCCGGCGCCGGCTCGAGCAGCAGATGCGCCTAGCCGAAGTCATGCAGGAGATGCCAAAGCGCTATGGAGAAGACGCGCCGGCACCGCGCCGCGAATCGTACGACATCGTGCAGGCTGCGAACCTTGCCTACAACCGCGGCAGCTTCGAGGTGTGCGGTGGCAACGCAATCGAGCTGCTGGACGACTATTCCGGATCGCTCGAGCGCTTGTTCGCCGACATTGAAGCGGCGCGCAGCAGTGTGCATCTGCTCTACTACATTTTCGCGGACGACGAGACCGGCGAGCGCGCTACAGCGCTGATTGAACAGGCCGCGCTCCGCGGGGTAGCGTGTCGCGTACTGCTGGACAGCGTCGGCTCGCGGCGCGCGCTGCGCCGATTCGCGCCACGCTTGCGCGCGGCCGGCGTCGAAGTCATCGCGCTGCTGCCGTTGCAATTTTTGCGTCCCGGCCGCGCGCGGCTGGACCTGCGCAATCACCGCAAGATTGCCGTCATCGATGGCTACATCGGCTACGTCGGTTCGCAGAACATCGTCGACGCGACGGCCAATCGATTGCGGAATGAAGAATTGGTCGTGCGCATTGCGGGCCCGGTCGTGCATCAATTGCAAGCCGTGCTGCTAGCGGACCGCTATCAGGAAACGCCGCAGCCGGTCGCCGATGTCAGTCTGTTTCCGAAAGCGTTGCCGGCCGGGCCGTCGGATGCGCAAGTACTGCCGAGCGGACCTGGACATCAGGACGGCAACACGCAAGAGGTTTTGGTCAGTTTGATCTACACGGCGCGCCAGCGTGTGGTGCTGACAACGCCGTACTTCGTGCCGGACGCGACCTTGCTCGCCGCAATGCGCGCGCTGGCCGCGCGCGGCGCCGACGTACGCCTGGTGTTGTCTTCGTACTCGAACAAACCGGTGGTGCAATTCGCGCAGCAATCGTATTTCGAAGATCTGCTCGACGCAGGCGTGAAGATCTTTCTCTACAAGCATGCGTTTCTGCATGCCAAGCATGCAACCATCGACGACGACGTCGCCATGATCGGCTCGAGCAATCTCGATATGCGATCGTTCGCACTCAACAGCGAGGTTAGTTTGCTGGTCTACGATCGCGACGTCGTGCTGCGGCTGCGCGCTATTCAAGAACGCTACCTGGCCGACAGCAGCGTCGTGACCTTGGAGCAATGGCGCCGGCGCAGCCCCGCGCGCCGCTGGTTGCAAAATATGTGCAGGCTCACCGATACATTGATCTGATCTATGGCACAGCCGCTACTGCACGCCGATCGAGCTCGGGGCATATTTGACTGCGCCGATTAGCTCGGCGCAGCGCGGCATATAAATAAATCGACATCGCGCGAACTCGCGGTCGAGTTTTCCCCACTCCCTTTTTTCCCATTCCGGTAAACCGTATCAGCAGCCTGCCCGTTATCGGCTCAGCACGTCACTGTTCGGTGACGACGCCCACCTAACGAGGACAGCCATTGCCATGACATATGCAAACATAAAAATCTCGCTGCTCGCCGCATCGCTGCTCTCGGCTTGGGGCACGGCCGCGATGGCGCAAAACGCTGCTGACACCGTCCAGCGCAATGTGAATCAAGAAAAACGCATCGAGCAAGGACTCAAGTCCGGACAGCTCTCTACCCAGGAAGCCGGCAAGCTCGAACGCGAACAGGCGCAGGTCGACAAACTGGAAAGCAATGCGCTGAAAGACGGCAAGATGTCGAACGCCGAGAAGCGCCGCATCGAACGTGCGGAGAACAAGACCAGCGCAGATATTCATCGCGAGAAAACCGACGCGCAAACCGCGAATCCCAATTCGGTTTCGTCGAAACGCATGCAAGCCGACGTCGAGCGCAACGTGCATCAGCAAGAACGTGTCGAGCAAGGGATTCAATCAGGCGCACTCACCAATCGCGAAGCCGGGAAGCTCGAGCACGGCCAGGCACACGTCGACAACAAGGAAGCGGGCGCGGCGGCCAATGGACACATTGGCGCAGACGAGCAGCGCAGCGTGCAAGCTTCAGAGAATAACCAAAGCAAGCGCATTCACAAGAAGAAAACTAACGGCGCCGAGCGCTAAAGCGCAGGCGTCAGACAGGAAAAAGCCACGGCTGATTGCCGTGGCTTTTTATTTTCCCGAACAGTTTTCCCTAGCAGTTGTTCCCGGCACAGCGTGGCTCGCAGCGTGTGCGACCCCGCAACGCACGCCGACAGCGTGCCCGGACGCCCGGCACCGGCGTGCCGCCGCTTACCGGTCGGATGTTTCAGCCGTATGCGCGCCGACATCGGCGCTGTGTGCCGCGCGCGCCAGACAGGCTTCGAGAAACTGCGATCGATGTGATTCCGGCTTCGCTGGCGTATCGAACACCAGCTTCGCTGCATCGGTCAAGAACGCTTCATCGTCTTCGTCCTGCACGAACCAGCGAAGCTCCGGCGGAAACGTCTGGATCAACCGCACGTCGGCATCCATGCGATCGATGAAAGCGTCACGGGTAATGCCGTAGTCGCGGGACAGTGCAGCATTCTTGATAAAGTCGCCGCCCTCGACACATTCATCCTGCGTCAATTCATGAGCCGCGCACAGGCTGGTCGATCCCGCGACCACGATCGCCAGCAGCGCGCGCATGCACCATTTTGATTCTGCGCGTTTCATCGTTTCTCCTTCGAAAATGCCGTCATGCGCTGTTCGTACATCGCTCGCGGACCGAGGGGTCCGGTTGAGCGAACGCGCGTCATTCTTTTTACGGTGGCAACCTCTCGAAACTAGACCCCCATCTGTTCGAAACGTTTGCCCCGCATGCATCGTGTTCTCACCGGCAACGGCGCTGCGCTCCGCTTTGATCCACCGTAGGTATGCCGCCGGTTGCCACGAAGAACGACGACGTGCCGCTTCGGTGCCTGCTGGCGCACGCGGCGCGCGCGTGCCAAACTGCTCGCGTCGGCAATAGCGGGTAATTTACTTTCGTGTCTGGAATTTTCATCAGCTATAGACGCAACGACA
>JBDTMS010000246.1:0-6364 GCA_039934195.1 Betaproteobacteria bacterium | reverse complement strand
CGCCGAGGTCGAGATGCTCGAGCTCGATGCCGTCTGCATCCAGCGAATCGACTACGCCGAGCACTTTCTCCAGCGCATCGAGGAACGGTGGAATTTCCGTGATCTGCGAGCCGATGTGGTAATCGATGCCCGCGATCCGGATGCCGGGCAGCGCGCTCGCTTCGCGATACAGTGAGCGCGCCTGCTCGAACGGCACGCCGAATTTATTGTTTTTCAACCCGGTCGAGATGTATGGATGCGTTTTCGGATCGACATCCGGATTGACGCGGATGCTGACCGGAGCGAGCTGGCCCCGCGCATGCGCTAGCGCGCTCAGCCGCTGCAGCTCGCTTTGCGATTCGACGTTGAAGCACAGGATGCCGGCATCGAGCGCGAATTCCATTTCGTCAACACGCTTGCCGACACCGGAAAACACAACCCTGCGCGGATCGGCGCCCGCTTTGAGCACACGCGCAAGCTCACCGCCGGAGACGATATCGAAGCCACTTCCCAGCCTGGCGAACAATTGCAGGATGGCAAGGTTGGAGTTCGCCTTGACCGCGTAACAAATCAAATGCGCAGATGCGCCGAATGGCGAATCGAAGCTCTCGAACGCGCTGGTTAGCGCGGCGCGCGAGTACACGAAGCACGGCGTACCGAATTCTGCCGCGATGCGCGACAGCGGCATCTCCTCTACGCAGAGTTGGCTACCGTGATAGCGGACGTGCTCGGTGTACAAACGCTGGGACATATTGTGTCGATCGTTCTGAGCGGTGCGGCAACTATGCGGGAGTGGCTCGCGCGCCGCGAGGATCCGTGCTATCGAATCGGCGGCAGCTGCGGCACGATCGGATCGGGTACGCGCGTACGCTCCGGCGCCGGGACCGGCGGCGAACCCTGGATCGGCGGTGGCGGGTTGTCGTCCGCGGGCGGTACGGCAGTGCGATCGCTCGGAACGTTGTTCACCTGATGTCCGGGCGAGCGCTCGCGTTCACGACGCTCAGCAAGGCGACGCTCACGCTCTGCCGTTTCGCGCAGCTCTTGGGCTGTCGGTAGGTAGAGCGGGCCTTTGAGTCCGCACCCTTGCAGCAAGGCGACGGACAGCAGGAGCAGCAGCAGTAGACGCATCACGACGGCCGATGATTTGAATGCGACGTAGGATACCGCGCGCTGACCCGAAGAGGTAGCCGGGTGATCTGTTCGCGCCGCGGTTGCGTTCTTGGCGGTTGCGTTCTCGGCGGTTGCGTTCTTGGCGGTTGCGTTCTTGGCGATCTTCTCCGACCTCTGCGCGCTCACAGCGCCATGTAGTGCTGGCCCATCGCATTTAACTCTGCTCGCGCTGCGGCATAGTCGGGACACAGCCGTTCGACGACGCGCCAGAAGCGCGCTGAATGATTCATCTCCTTGAGGTGGGCAAGCTCGTGCGCGACCACATAATCGATGACACCGAGGCGTGCCTGCATCAAGCGCCAGTTGAGCCGCACCTGCGCGTTGGCGTTGCAGCTGCCCCAGCGCGTTTGTGCATTGGAGAGGAATACGCGCGGAGGCTGAATGCCGAGTTGCGTGCTGTAGTGCTCGACTCGGTGGCGAAAGTGCACCGACGCATGCCGGCGAAACCATTTCACCACCGCGTCGCGAACGTCCTGCGCCGCGTGCGCCGGCGGCAATCCAACGCGCAGAATCGAATCGTCGTGCAACTGCGTTAAGGCGCACTCGTCGGCAGCGAGCTCGATGCGCAGGTGCTTACCCAGATAGTCGATGTGCTCGCCGGACTGCCACTGACGGGTCAGGACCTTGCGCGACTCACACTGCTCGAGCTTGCGCAGCACCCACGCGGCGGAGTCTTGCAGAAAACGCGCTATGTAGCGATCCGACGTGCGCCAGGGGACGCTGACGGTCAAGCCGTGCTCGTCCACCGAGAGCACCGCGCGCCGCCGATTGGCGCTGCGTTTTAGTAGAAACGCGATCTCACGTCCGTCGAGAACGATGCTTCTCGGTTCGGCAATGAGCTTGGGTTCCCGAAACAAATCTAACTGCTGCGCGGGTCGGGCAGCCGCGCGATTTCGCTCTCGATCCAGTCCTCTACTCTCCGGCTAAGCTCCGCAGGCTTGATGCCTGCGGGTTGAATGGGGATACCGATGCTCACCGTAATCATGCCGGGATACTTGAGAAACGCGTTCTTGCCCCATAAACGGCCCGCGTTGTGTGCGATCGGGACTACCGGCACGCCGGTCTGACCGGCCAGCCAGGCACCGCCGACGTGATAGCGTCCGCGCTCGCCCGGCGGCATCCGCGTGCCTTCCGGGAAGATGATAATCCAGAAGCCGTTGTCGAGCCGATTTCGTCCCTGCTCGAGGGTCTGCTTGAGCGCCTGAATGCCCGCACTCCGCTCGATCGCGATGGGATTCATCATCGCCAATCCCCAGCCGAAGAACGGGACACGCAACAGCGAGCGCCGTAGAACCCAAACCTGCGGCGGCAGAAAGGTTTGAAACGCGAGCGTCTCCCACGCCGACTGATGTTTCGACAACACGATGCTGGCCTGGCCCGGCAACCGATCGAGCCCGCGCACCTGATACCTGATCCCGCAGATCGCTCCGGCCAGCCACACCACAATGCGCGACCAGGAAGTGATGATGCGATAGCGCGTGATCGGCGTGAACGGAAACGTCAGCAGCGACAGCACGGACCAGACGACGGTGAGGGAGGATTGCAGCAGAAAGAACAGGCACGAGCGGCCCACAACGCTCAACTGTCTCATGCAATCACCGCCCGCACCGCGCTCGCCAGATCATCGTAGATCTTGGTGTTGGCCGGTAGACCTCCGGCGGATTGGGTTTTCTTACCTTTGCCTGTCAACACCAAAATCGGCAACGCGCCCGCGGTCGCAGCGGCTTGCATGTCCCGCAAGGAATCGCCGACGCTCATGACTTCGAGAAGGCTCGTGTTAAAGCGGCGGGCGATATCTTCGAACATGCCGGGCTTGGGTTTGCGGCAAGCACATGACGCCTCCGCGGCGTGCGGACAATAGAACAGCGCGTCGATGCGCCCGCCGGATTGCCCGAGGGCCTTGTACATCTTCTCGTTGATCGCGTTGAGGGTGGCCATGTCGAACAGTCCCCGGCCCAGACCGGATTGGTTGGAAGCAACCACGACGCGATATCCCATGTGGTTGAGGCGAGCGATCGCCTCCAGGCTGCCGGGTATCGGCTTCCATTCGTCAGGCGTCTTGATGAACTGATCGCTGTCTTGGTTGATGACGCCGTCGCGATCGAGAATGACGAGTTTCATAGCGGGCGAGCTTGCGGCATAGGGGAGGCGGCAATTTTACAGGAGCGCCGCGTCCGCGCGCATCTTCGTGATCAGAGGTGGCAGAACGCAAACCTTGGAACGGTTTGTGCTGACCAGTCGTTGCGGATCGCCGCCACCGAAACACTCGAAACTCCCGACAGGACGCATGAGCGTAGACACCGATCTAAAAGCAGGGCTGATTCTGGAAGACTTCAGTAAGCAACTGCGCGACGCCGTCGTCGATTATCGCTACGACAGCGGCCTGCACGGGTTCACGATTCGGCACGCAGGCGAGACCTACCATATCGATTTCCCCGAGCGCGTTTTGCTCGAGCATCCGATTCGAGAGTTGGAGCGGTTGGTTCCCAAGATCATCCGCCAGGTACTCGGCGCGGACGCACCGTTCCGACTCAAAGTCAGCGACGCGTCGCCCGGATTCTGCGAGACCTGGGTGTAGCGTTTACAGCCGATCCGGTAACGCTGTCTCGCGAGGTTAGCCTCGCGTCGTTCGATTCACTGCGTAATCGTGGCTTGCTTCAGAAGTTTCTGCACCAACTCCATCGTCGCCCGCTCCAGCGCTTTGTTCGCCAGTCGACTGCGCAAAGCCGCCTGCGTTTCCTCGAACGTCGGTACGCGCGTCGGCCGCACATCTTCCAGCTTGACCAGCCACCAGAGATTCTTCACGGCGATCGGCTCGCTGACCTTGCCCTTGTTCATCTTTGCCACCGCGGTTGCGATCGCCAGGGGCAACCCGCCCGTCTGACCTTCGGATGGCGGCGTTTTGAACGAAACCCAATCGAGCTCGCCGCCGCGCTGGCCGGAGGGCGACAACGATTCTTTCTGCGCGAGATCCGCGAAGTCGCGCCCGTCCTTCAGTTGCGATAAAAAATCGCTTGCGCGTGCCTCGGTTGCGAGCTGCATCGCCCGCAATTTGTATTCATTCGGGCCCAGGCTCGCCTTGATACGGTCGTACTCCTCGCGCAGCTGTTCCGGCGTTACCGGGGCGGGCTGAATCGCGCCTTTCAAATAGCGTTGGACCATCGCATTGCGCTTGGCATCTTCGACGGCCGCAACCACCTGTGGATCGTTCTGCAGATCTTGCTTCTTTGCTTCTTGCAAAAACAGCTCGCGCGCGATCAGCTGATCGCGAATCAGCTGCTTGAGCTGCACGCTTTCTGTCGCGCCCTTTTGCAACGCCTGCTGTAGCGCTTGATCGAACGTGCTTTGCGGAATGACGATGCCGTTCACGGACGCCATCGGCAGCTCCGCATCCGCGGCGCCCGCAATGCCGGCGCCGTACAGCGCGAAAATGCATAACGCTGCGCCGATCGATTGCATTTGTCCTCCTGCGAAAATCACGCTGCTATCAGAACGCCTTCGATCCAGGATGCCGAGCCTGACTCGCGCTGCGCACATGTTGAGCTCGCGCGATCGCGACACGCGAAACACCGTCTCGTTTCGGCAACGCATAGTATGCACTGGAACGAAAACGTCATGCATGCGACCAGTCCACAGAGCCTACACAAAGATTCGCACGATAGTATCGCGTCAGTAGACTCGCGCTGTTATGACGACATCGATTACACGACATCGGCCTGCGCAATGTTGAGCTCACGGGTCGGGCAACGCTGGATCTTTCGCTCCAACTCAGGCTGGCTCGGCGGCGATCGCAACACCGACCTCTCGGTGCTTACCATGTGCTCTGCATTCGTGCTCATGGGACTGTTGATAATCGGCAAGGCCGGACTCGACGCCATGCACGACAACGCCAGCGGTCGATGGCCGACGACATTCGGCAATATTCTTTCAGCGCAAGTCGAGCAGCTCGAATACAACTCGGAGCTGCGCTGGTTTCCGCGTGTCACCTATCGGTATACGGTTCACGGCCGAACGGTGATCAACACCCAATTGACCGCCGGCCAGCAGCCACACTGGCGCGAGCGCGCCGAGGCCACGCAATTTCTCGAACGCTATGTCGCGCGCGGAAATGTCATTGTCTACTACAACCCGGGCAACATCTCCGAAGCCGTGCTCGAACCGCCTCACACAGCGATGCCGAGCGCGAATACCGCACTGGGAATCGCGCTGTTGATGCTCGGCGTCTGGGCTCTGATCTTCTACGACTGGCTGCGCTGATCTTCTACGACTGGCTGCGCTGATTGCCTCTTCTACGACTGGCTGCGCTGGTCGCCTCTTCTACAAACTGGCCGCGCTGGTCGCCGTGACAACGCGCTAGTCGGCGGTGCGTGCGTGGACAATATCATCGATCCCACGTCGCGACTGGTTGTCGAAAAATCAGGTCCCGATGGCTGCCCAACCCGGTCTACCCTGGAAACTTTAGACTTCGCGCATCGGTCTTGAATCGACGACGATTCGAGTTTGCCGCCTCAACGCCTTGCGTTTCAGTTTGCTCGATCTCATGTCGATAGCTTGAGCATGCGTCGCTGACTCGGTTCGGTGCGATCGGCCGGCAAGACGGTAGCGTCGCCCTATCGCAGGCAACCACCCTTCGCAGCGAGCAACGGGGACCATGGCGTTTGCTACAATCCGCCGTTCTCGAGTTTTGCCGAATCTTTCGGGCCGGGCACTCGGATCTCGCCCTGCATGCTGCATCGCGATTTCTCGCCCAACCATGGAATACGCAGGCTAGACGCAGCCTGCGAACCTAGACTTCATGCCATGACCCTACCTCGACTGAGCGCGACGACCGGACCGCAACTGCAGCTGGAGAAACGTTTCCTGGAGGCGCAGCCGGCAATCGAGCATTACTTTCGCACCCATTGGCTCGAACACGATGTGCCGTTTTATGCCTCGGTCGACCTGCGCAACAGCGGCTTCAAACTGGCGCCGGTCGACACCAATCTGTTCCCGGGCGGGTTCAACAATCTGAACCCGGAATTCCTGCCATTGTGCGTGCAGGCCGCGATGGTGGCGTTGGAGAAAGTTTGTCCCGATGCGCACGGTCTTCTGTTGATTCCGGAAAACCACACACGCAACACGTTCTATCTGCAGAACGTCGCCGTCATCCAAAAAATCCTTCGGCGCGCCGGTATGAAGGTTCGCATCGGCACGCTGATCCCGGAGATCGAGACGC
>JBDTMS010000245.1:0-6370 GCA_039934195.1 Betaproteobacteria bacterium | reverse complement strand
GTTCGTCGACTTCGACAATCACACGGAAATCATGCTCGGGCGCAAGCGTCATCAAGGCTTCGCCCTTTTTCACCGGCGCACCAAGTGCTTGCGTTAAATCGCCGGTAATCACCAGACCGTCGAACGGCGCAACGATCTGCGTGCGCGACAGTCTCGACTGTATCAGTCCGAGCTCTGCGCGCGCTTCGTCCAGTTTCGAAAATATGATGGCAACTTCGGCGCGATCCTGTTTGACCAGCGCCGTAGAGTACGAATTTTCCAGCTGCGATACTTCGCTTTGCGCCTTACGCTCTTCGAGCTGCAGGTCCTCATCGGCAAGTTCGGCGAGCAGCTGGTCTTTTTTGACCCGGTCGCCGGGCCGAACGTGCGCAACTTTGAGATAGCCATCGGCCGGCGCGACCATCACGCGTTGCACGGCGCCTTCCAGACGAGCCGGTGAGGCCACTCGGTAATCGCCCTGAATGAACGCCCCACCGACGATGATTGCCAATATGGCTGCCACGATGCCTTTGAGCGCGACATGCCCCGAGCCAAATAGCGGCGCGGTGGCTTGAGCCAATGCGGCGCGCATTTTTGCCGGCCACGGCCGATCGACCTCGCGCTTGAGATCCAGCAGCGGACCGAGCAAGGCGCCGATGTTCTCGCACAGGGTGAGTTCAGCGCGCGAAAGCGACTCGCTGCCATTGCGCTCGAGCATGATTGCGCCGAATGCTTTGCCCGTCTTCACCAGCGGCACGGTTGCGATCCAGCCTGATCCATGGCGTTGCGACAGATCTGCATGCGCGCGATCCACGCGTGGCTGCGCTCCTTCCGGCAGCGGAGAGATCAGCATGACGCCCTGCCAGACTGCTTCTTCCATCGCAGCGCCGATGTCGCGCAGAAGACTTTGGCTCGCGCGAAAATCGGTGGAATGCGACAGCCCTTCCACTTCGACGCGACGCCGACCCAACAACCCGAGACTGACACGATCGCAGCGAAATAGTGTGGCAAGGTCGGTTACAAATGCTGTCGCAGCTTCCTCGAAATGCTTATGTGCCTCGATGGTCGCGAGGAGCTGCAAGATGCGGGCAGCATTGGGCGTATGCAATTCGACGGTCCTGTCGATGCTTTCGCGCAACGTTGGAATCGGTCGTGTAGCAATCGCCATCGCCGGTATCGCCGGCGGCGGTGGTGCAACTGCGATCGAGCCTGTTTGTGTGGGATGCGCATCCACTAGCGGGGCAGTGCGCACAAGCTTACGGGTAGGCTCGTCGGGCGCAAATTTTGCGGGGGCAATCGGAGTCCGGCTGACGACGCGCCTCGCCCCGGGTGAATTCTGCCGCAGAAAATTCTCAAAACCTTCCGCACTACGGCTAATACCGGCGACGGCGGAGGGCGGCAAAGAGGCAATGTCTGTGGCAAAACTAACAGCGACCGCGCCGACGGTGCGCCCCTTAACCTGGATTGGACACGAGACAGTTGGGCCTTGCGGAAGTGGACGCTCGGCGCCATTCAAACGCGGCAGCGAGATCTGTTCTTTGCGCTGGTAAGCAGCGGTGGCGATGGCTTGCAGAGCTTTCCCAACGCGGCGATCGCGCGGCCAATACGCGGCCGGCACCAGCGAGTCGCTGTTGCGCGGCAGTAGTAGAACGACGGCGCCCGTGGCGCCGTCGATCTGCCCGCACTGTCCGTCGAGCCATGCTTGAATGATTGCCTGCATTGCCAGTTACTGCGCTCCCTGCCCGGTAAGGGTTCACTCTAGAACCCCGTTTTCTATAGCGGTTCGCGGCGCCTAACCTGAAGGGGCCGCCCAGTAGAATCCTTTCGTGCAAATTGACTAAACGCACAGGATTCTGGCTTTACATATTCGCAAGCTCTATGCCGGGATGATGGTGCGCACCGTCCCTGCTCGCCAAAGTGCTCGGCGGCTTGGGAGATCCAGCGATTGAACTAGTTCGAGATAACTCGCCAACACATGGGGAACGGCATGACATTCTGCGAATCGGCGGAACGCCGTAGCGGGCAGATACCGTCTGCCTTTACGGCAATCAGTCGCGGATCTTGAGGGAGATCTATGGGAGGCTCGACGCTAGATTGACCTGGAGAGCGCATTCAGATGCCGTGATCTCATTCGCCGGCGCTCTCCACTTTTTTCCAGTTATTGCGCGCACCAACCGCCATCGATGACGACGTCCGTACCCGTCATGAAGCTCGCTGCGTCCGAACAAATGTAGAGCGCCAACGCGCCGATCTCTTGCGGCTGCCCCCAGCGCTTCAATGGCGTTTGTGCCATGAGCGCAGCGTTCTTGTCGGCGTCTGCGCGCAGCGGTGCGGTCAAGTCGGTTGCCACGAAGCCGGGACTGATCGCAACCGCTGTGATGCCATCGTCCGCCAGCTCGTGTGCCAGCCCCCGGGTCAGGCCCAGCAAACCGTGCTTACTGGTCGAGTAGATCGCGCGGCCATCGCTGGACACGTGCGCCATGATCGACGTGATGTTTATGATGCGGCCATAGCCGCGACCTTTCATGTGCGGAATGAAATATCGGCACATGAGCCACGGACCAGTAAGATTAGTATCCATCACGGTCTTGTATTCTTCGAGCGTGAACTCGTGAATGCGCTTGCGAATTGCGGTGCCAGCGTTGTTGACCAGAATGTCGCACGCACCGAAGCGCTTCATCACGTCGTCTACCAGCTGTTTCACTTGCTCCTCTTCACGCACGTCGCAGCGGAACGTTTGCGCTTCGGCGCCAACCTCTTTGACCATCTTCAGCGTTTCATCGAGCTTGTCCTGCGCGCGCCCGGTAAGCGCGAGCTTGACTCCGGCTCCGCCTAAAGCCAGAGCAATGGCTCGGCCGATGCCGCGGCTGGCCCCGGTAATAACAGCAACGCGTCCTTGCAGATTTTTTTCAGGCATAGCACACCTCTAGTTTGGGTTCAGGTCGAATGCTTGCATCCGGTGCCGTCGCACGTTCACTTGCTGGTTGTCGTCAAAACGTCGCCGAAAGGCACCCAGCGTTTACCATCGAAGCGAGCGAGTTGCAGTTGCTTGATCGGGAAATAGTCGGTAGCGCTCGTATTGAGCCGAATGCCCGGTAACAACAGGGGAAGCTCGAGATTGCGAATAGCGGATGCTTGCCGCATTACGTTCTCGCGCGTCAGATCATTACCGCACTGCTTGAGTACATAAGCGAGGGTCTGCGCCGCCGCAAACCCGTATACATTGAAAGTGTCCGCAAGGTCGCCCTGCGGGTAGTACTGCTTCATCCATTCGAGCCAGTCTTTGAGTGCCTTATCTTTCGACCATTGCGGATCGGTTGGCTCTTTCAGATATGCTGATGTAATTAGATCAACCGCCTTGTCCAGGCCCGCGGGCTGCAGCACCGAGGTGATCGAAGACGAAACGTTGTTGACGAACTGCAAGGGCTTCCAGCCGATATCGTAAGTGCCCGCGATCGCTTGCGCTGCGAATTTCGGGGTAGCGAAAATAAATAGCGTATCTGCGCCCGACGCACGCAACGCAACGATTTGCGCATCCACCGAATCGTCGGTGACGCCATAACTGGCTTCCATAACGACCATACCGGCCTTCGCGCCGAGCCCTGCTTTCAAGTTGAGCAGGTAGTCGTTGCCGTAGTCGTCGTTCTGATAGAGCACGGCGATTTTCGCGTCGGGCTTCGTCTGCAGAATGTACTTAGCGTAGACAGCAGACTCCACTTGGTAGCTCGGCTGCCATCCCATCGTCCAGGGAAAATTCGTCGGATCTCCCCATTTGCTCGCGCCGGTCGACACGAACAGTTGCGGAATCTTCCTGGTATTGAGATAGCGCTGAACTGCCGCGTTGGTTGCCGTGCCCAGACTTTGAAAGATCGCCAGAACCCGATGCCCCTCGACCAGCAGGCGCGTCTGCTCGAGCGTTCTAGCGGGATTGTAGCCATCGTCCAGAGTGATCAAAGTTACGCGACGGCCGTTGATCCCGCCGTGCTCGTTGACCATCTGAAAATACGCAGCTTGCGCGCGACCGATGGTGCCGTACGCCGACGCAGGGCCGGTGTACGCCATCGTCTGACCGATTCGGATTTCGCTGTCGCTCGCGCCGGAATCATATTTCGGCTCGGCGCTGACGCCCATGGCAAGCACGCCCGCGAGCAAGCCGCAAAACAAACGGACCCGGACGCCGCGCATCGCTTGCCTACTGTCCGAGCACTGGCCCGAACAGCTTCCACTCCTTGCCATCGAATCGCGCAAATTGACCCTGCTCGATCGGATAGTAATCCTGCGAGCTGGTGTTCAATCTCACGCCAGGCAGCATCATCGGCAACTCCACGTTTTTCAGGTTTGCGGTTTGCTGCATGATGTTCTCGCGGGTCAGCTTGTCGCCGCACTGCTTGAGCAAATGCACCAAGGCTTGCGCTTGTGTATATCCGACGACGTTGAAGGCATCGGCAAGGTTACCGTCGCTGTACCACTTCTTCATGAACGCGACGTACTCTTTCGCGTTGGCATCGTCTTTCCATTGCGGATCGTTCGGGTCCTTGTAGTAGACAATCGTCAGCAGGCCGACGGATTTCTCGAGTCCGGCCGGCGTCAAAACCGAGCCGACTGAATACGATACCGCATTCAAAAATTGCAGCGGCCTCCAGCCGATGTCGTAGGTCTTGCGTATTGCCTGCGCAGCGAACTTTGGCGTGGTTACGTTGAAGAACGTGTCGGCACCGGAAGACTGCAGCGAAACGATCTGCGAATCAACTGTGGTATCGGTGACCTCATAGGACGCCTCCGCGACGATCATCGACGCCGCCTTGTCTCCCAGGCCGTCCTTCATGCCCTTCAAATAGTCCTTGCCGTAGTCGTCGTTCTGATAGAGCACAGCGATCTTCGCGGTTGGACGATTCTTCAGAATGTAGGCCGCATAGATTTTGGCTTCCGTCTGATAGGCCATGTTCCAACCCATGGTCCACGGGAAGTTTTTCGGATCGCCCCATTTCGTCGCCCCGGTATTGAGCATGATGTGCGGGATTCGTTTTGCGTTCACGTACTTGTGAACGGCGCTGTTGGTTGGCGTGCCGAGCGGCCCGAACAGAAACAGCACGCGCTCTTCTTCGACCAGCCGGCGGGTCTGCTCGACCGCGCGCGGCGGACTATAGGCGTCGTCCAGACTGATTAGTTTGATTTTGCGGCCGTTGACGCCGCCTTCTGCGTTGATCTTTTCGAAGTACGCCGCGGATGCCCTGCCGATCGTGCCATACGCGGAAGCCGGCCCGCTGTAGGGCATCGTCTGCCCGATCTTGATTTCGGTGTCGCTGGCCCCTTCATCGTATTTCTTCTGCGCGGCCGCATTCGTGGATAACGCAATGGCGAGCAGGGACACCGTTCCCATGCCAGTCCAGCCTAGTCGCTTCATGTTTTCTTCTCCTTTTTTCTGAGCACTTTTACGTGTATTACATAGCGGCGATGCAGCAAAGCGACGTGAAGCTCACCTTCTCTTCCAGCGCGCTTTGGCGCCCGCAGCGAACCAGCGGATGAAGCCGGAAACGCCGGTCGGCATGAGATAGACGAAGGCCAAAAGAAAGATGCCGTAGATCGCCCACGGCGCTGCCTTTGAAATCTGATCCGCGAAATTCGGAATGAATTGGATGAACAGCGCGCCGTAGAATGCGCCGGAAATCGACGCAATGCCGCCGACCACGATACCGACCAAAAAATTGATCGATAACGCCGCAGTAAAACTATCAGGCGCGACGAACTGCACGACGATCGCGCCGAGCGCTCCCGCCACACCGGTGTACAACGCGCTGACGCCGAACGTGAGCGACTTGTACATTGCGCTGTTCACGCCCATCGCCTCTGCCGCGATCGGATGGTCCCGAATCGCGATGATGGCGCGTCCGATTCGCCCGCGAACGAGATTCCAGCCGAGCACGAACATCACGATCAGGATTGCCAGGGTAAATAAGTACAGCCACTGATCCGGCGTGATCTTCCAGCCGAATGGCGGGTCCGGCTTGAGAATCACGATGCCTTGTACGCCGCCGGTCCACTGCTCGATGTGTTTGTACTTGAGGATCTGCGGCATCGCCACCGCAAGCGCGAACGTCGCCAGCGCCAGGTAATGTCCGCGCAACCGCAGCGCCGGCAGGCCGAACAAAAAGCCGAACACGAAGCACACCACGCCAGCCAGCGGAATCGTTGCGTAGTACGGCCACTCGAAGCGATCCATCAAGATCGCCGCGACATACGCGCCAATGGCGTAGAAAGCGCCGTGTCCGAGCGAGATCTGGCCGTTGTATCCGGTCAAGATATTCAGGCCAAGCAGCACGATCGCGTAGACCAAAACCATGTTGAACTGGAACACGCGATAGCTGCTCACCAGAAACGGCAGCGCCGTTGC
>JBDTMS010000244.1:0-6385 GCA_039934195.1 Betaproteobacteria bacterium | reverse complement strand
GTCCTATTCAACGACACCATCTTCTACAACATCAACTACGGACGCCCCGAGGCTTCGCGCCAAGACGTGTTCGACGCAGCCCGGGCTGCGCACATTCACGACTTCATCGAGAGTCTGCCGGATGGCTACGACGCGATGGTGGGTGAGCGCGGCCTCAAGCTCTCGGGCGGGGAGAAGCAGCGAGTTGCAATCGCGCGGGCGATATTGAAGAACCCTAAGATCTTCGTGTTCGATGAAGCCACTTCGGCGCTCGATTCACGTTCGGAAAAAAGCATTCAGGGCGAGCTCGAGCGAATTGCGCGTGACCGTACTACGCTGATCATCGCGCATCGATTGTCGACCGTTGTCGACGCGGACGAGATTCTGGTGATCGATCACGGACGCATCGTCGAGCGTGGCACGCACCGTGAATTGCTCGACCGCAAGAGCGCGTACGCGCAGATGTGGGCTTTGCAACAGCGTGAAGAAGCCGAACGCGCAAAGAATGTCCCGACGCCCCTGCCAGCATTCAGCATTCCCGAAGAGACCTAATCACGCCGAGTAGCGATGAACAAAATGCTCGCGGCAAGCTTCGCGCCTAGCTGTGTGCGGGAAAGATAATACGCACACGAGTGCCCTGACGGGGATCGCCTTCATCGATCGATAGACGCGCACCGTGCGTCACAGCGATTTCGCGCACGATCGCTAAACCAAGCCCGCTGCCTTCGCTCGAGCCGGCAGTGCTACCGCGATGAAAACGCTCGAGCACGTTGCTGCGCTCGTGTTCCGGGATGCCCGGTCCGGTGTCCTCCACTGACAGCACTGAGACATCTTCGCGAGTCAATACGCTGACCGTTACCTCACCCCCGGCCGGCGTGTAGCGAATCGCATTGTCGATTAGATTGCCGAGCATCTCTTCCAGCAGTAATCGATCGCCGAACACCACCGCGGGACCATCGCAGCCGTTGAATCCAAGATCGATGCTGTGAGTCAGCGCCTTCGGTACCCAGCGGGCGGTCGTGTCCCGCGCAAGCTCGCTTAGTTTCAAGCGTTCCGCTTGTAGCGGACGACCGCTGCGCGGCTCCAGATGCGCGAGCGAAAGCATTTGATTGACCAGGCGTGCGGCGCGACCGGCCGACTGCTGAACTTGGCTGAGCGATACTTTCATCGCATCGACATCCGTCTCGCGGAGTGCAAGCTCGGTTTGCGTACGCAGACCAGCTAGCGGAGTGCGCAACTGGTGGGCAGCGTTTGCGACGAACCGCCGATGGGCAGCGAGAGCGCTGTCTAGACGCGCGAGCAGCGCGTTGATGGCATCCACTAGGGGGCGCACTTCGCGCGGCGCGCGGCGCGTGTGTACGGGGCTCAGATCGCGGTCGGAGCGGCGACTGATCTCTTGTTCCAGACGTGCGAGCGGTCCCAAGCCGCGCCCCACGCCATACCACACGCCCATCGCCGAGATGATTATGAGTACCGTTTCCGGAATCAGCGTCGCAAACAAAATCTCGCGGGTGATCGCGCGGCGTGCGTCTGTCGATTCCGCGACCTCTAGGACGATGGCGTCCTCCGTTCCCGGGACGCGGGCATATGCCGCGGCGGCCCGGACAGTAGCAGACCCGAATGCGCCGTCGTAGTAGCGCGTCTGCCCCGGCTTGAGCCTGGGAACGCTGGGCAGATCCGCGTCCCCTGCCAGCAGCTTGCCTGACACCGTTTGCACGCGGTAATACACGCGATCTGCCTCGTTCCATTCCAACATCTTCAGCACCGCTTCAGGCAGATCGAGGCGCGGCTCACCATCTACAACCGTGATCTGGCGCTCGAGATCAAGAATGGCTGCTTGTAGCGAGCGATCGTATGCCTCGGTCGTGAAGTGAAGCGCAAGAAGATAAGCCAGTGCGGTGCTGCCCAGCGACCAGACCACCAGTGGAACCAGCAGCCAGGACGTAAGGCGGCGCCGCAGCGACCAAACCTCGTCCGACGGTGTCACTGTCCGACCTGAGCTTGCAATACGCCAGTCAGTGGCCGTGGCGTTATTGATCAGCCAGTTCTGCTATAGCGGGTTTTTCCACCAAATAGCCGAGTCCACGAATCGTGCGTATCGCCACGCCGGCCGGTTCGATCTTGCGCCGTAACCGATGCACGAATACCTCGATAGCATTTGGACCCACCTCATCGCTTACACCGTACAACCGGTCGGCAAGTTGGTCTTTGCTGACGACGCGACCGGTGCTGAGCAGCAACGCTTCGAGCAGCGCAACTTCGCGCGCAGAGAGATCGAGGGCAGCGTCGCCGACGAAGGCGCGTCGCGCCGCCGTGTCCAACGTGAGCGCGCCATGCGTGATGCGCGCAGTCGTTGCGGATTGCGCGCGGCGCACGAGAGCGCGCACGCGGGCCTCGAATTCAGCTAGCTCGAACGGCTTGACCATGTAGTCGTCGGCTCCAAAATCGAGACCTGCAACGCGATCTTCGACGGCATCACGCGCAGTCAAAATCAACACCGGGACTGTGCTTGCGCGACGGCGTAATCTGCGCAGCACTTCCAAGCCGTCGATGCCTGGTAGGCCGAGGTCGAGCACAACTAAATCGAAGGCGTGAACGGAAAGTAATTCATCGGCGAGTTTGCCGTCTTCGGCGGCATCTATGGCGTAACCAGCGTGACGCAGCGAGCGGCACAATCCATCGCGCAAAACGGGATCATCTTCTACAACGAGAATACGCATGAGGTCACCTTCCTAGGTAAGGGTGTGGTAAGTCTGTTTCGCTAAACTTCATCTCGATCGGAGTTCCCCTCTCCGACGGCCGGCGCCCCCTCGCCGGCCTTTTTTTTGCCCCGGTTCTTCAACGCGTAGGTTGCCATCTCGATGACTAGAACTACGCTGTTGGTTTTAATTAATGGAACACGTTTGTTGTGGCGCTTCGCGATGGCGCATTGAATCTCGGTTGTACTCTCAAAGGCGGGTGATTGCCTGAAATTAGGGAAATGCATCACCACTGCTGCAACTAAAGCTAAGATACGTAAGATCGAGCAGCCGGCTAAACGATAACTTTAGGAGTATTGCCTTAACCGATGATTTTTGATAAGTTTCGGCAACGTTAAGAAGTGTTTGGTATGTGTCATGCTTAAGAGACGTCTGGCTAGGCCGATAAGCATCTCGGTAAGCAAAGTGTTTGCGCCGCCCGCTTGGGCGTGCAAGCGATTCGAATAACTTAGCGTCCGACCCGGAATAGTCATGCTGAAGGAATTGATTGTCATCTCAACGCTCGCATTGCCGCTATTGGCCGGTGCCCAATCCATCGATCCGGTATTGATTACCAACATACCGCAAGTTGGCGAGCCGCTGCCGCAGCCGATCGAGCTGCCCAATGCAGATCCGGGAGTCAAGGCCGCACCAAGCCAAAACAAGCTGAACAACCTCTGGGGCGGAGATGCCCTCGCGCGGCAAGGCCGGTTGAAACTGCGATCCGCCGCCGCACTGGTCATCGATCAGGAAGAGGGCCAGTTGCTGTACGCCAAGAACACCGATGCGGTAATGCCGATCGCGTCGATCACCAAGTTGATGACCGCGATGGTCGTCCTCGACGCCGGACTGCCTCTCGATGAGGTGATCACTATCAGCGGTGCGGATGTAGATCTGCTGAAAGGAACGCGGTCCAGGCTCAAACTCGGTCTTACTTTGACTCGCCGCGAATTGCTCAAACTGGCATTGATGGCTTCTGAAAATCGCGCCGCTGCTGCCCTGTCGCGCGTGTACCCCGGCGGCACCGCGACTTTCGTTCGCGCCATGAATGAAAAGTCGAAGAATCTGGGCATGGGCGATACCCGCTTCCTCGATGCGACTGGACTCAATCCTGGCAATGTTTCCACTGCGCACGATCTCGCACTCATGGTCAACGCCGGCTACCAATACCCGCTGATCCGCGAATTTACAACGAGCTCATCCCACAACATCGCACTAATGGGTCGCCGTTTTCACCGCGTGGTCGCGTTTCGTAACTCCAACGGACTGGTCCGCGGCGGTCATTGGGAAATCGGTCTATCCAAGACCGGCTATATCAGCGAAGCGGGCCGCTGTCTGGTGATGCAGGCGACGATCGGCACCAAGCCGGTGATCATCGTGCTGCTCGATTCATGGGGAAAGCTTTCCCGTATTGCGGACGCCAATCGCATCAAGCGCTGGGTCGAAGAACTAGGCGTAACGCCCAGCCTAGTCACGCACAGACCGCGCATCGGCTAGGTCGCACTCGCACATCCGCATTCGCACATCCGCATTCGCAAACCGCCGCCTACCGCGGCGGTTTTGTTTTGCACGCGTGATCTGCATCAGTCGGACGTCTACGCACCCTATGCTATGATCTTCGGCGAATCCGCGCCTTCGACCCGCGCCCCGGCGTCTGCAGCAGCTGCACAGAATCTTCGATGGCAGCGCGTCGGGCGGCGTCGAGTCAAGAGTTGCCCATCTCTTCTTCATTTGCACCTTCTCACGCGATGCAAGTTGGTTTGTTCGTCACTTGTCTGGTAGATCTGTTTCGGCCGCGCATCGGCATGGCGGCCATCAAGCTTCTGGAGGACGCCGGCTGCGAGGTGATCGTTCCCACATCGCAGACTTGCTGCGGTCAGCCTGGTTACAACTCCGGTGATCGCAAAGGTGCACAGCTGCTTGCGAAAAAAGTGCTGCGCGAGTTCGCCGAATGCCTCTACGTTGTCGCGCCCTCGGGTTCCTGTGCTGGAATGATCAAGGCGCACTATGTGGAATTGCTCGCGGATTTCCCGGAGCTCAAACCTGAAGTCGACCGGCTCACCGCGCGCACCTGGGAGCTCACCGATTTCCTGATCAACGTCGTTAAGTTAAAGGCAGTGCCCGGCACGTTTGCCGGCACGGTGACCTATCACGACAGTTGCTCCGGCCTGCGCGAGCTCGGCGTGAAGTCGCAGCCGCGTGCATTGCTGTCTTGCGTGCAAGGTTTGATCGTCAAGGAGATGACCACGCCGGAACAATGTTGCGGCTTCGGCGGCACGTTTTCTATCAAGTACGAGGAGATCTCGACGCGAATTGTCGATCAGAAGTGCAGCGACATCGAACAGAGCGCGGCCGACGCGGTCGTGCTGGGCGATCTCGGCTGTATGTTGAATATCGAAGGACGTCTTCGCCGCCGCGGCGACACGCGTACCCGGGTGCTGCACGTAGCCGAAGTTCTCGCCGGCATGACTGAGGATCAGGCATGACACGCCTGCCTGTTTCGAGCGGCGATGTCGCAACGGCTCGATGCGCCGTGCGAATCCGCGTGCGCGTTTGAGCTGATATGGAAATTAAATCCGCGCAATTCAAACAGACCGCGTCGGAGAGTCTCGGTAAGCCGCATCTTCTTCGCGCACTCACGAATCTTCGCGGCCGCATGGTCGGCGGCCGCGCAAGCTCCATTCTCGAGCTCGACAACTACGAGGATATCCGCGAAGGCGCCAAGCAGGTCCGCGACTTCGCGCTTGCGCATCTGGATTACCTGCTCGAAGAATTCGAGCGCAATGCAATTGCGCGGGGTGCGCAGGTGCATTGGGCTGAGACCGCGCAGGAGGTCAATCAGCTGGTGCTCGACATCGCGCGCCGCAATCAGGTGCGCAAGATCATCAAGTCAAAATCGATGCTCGGCGAGGAGACCGATCTCAACGCTTTTTTGCAGGGCGCTGGGATCGAGGTGCGCGAGACCGACCTGGGCGAATACATCATTCAGGAGGCCGGTGAGACGCCATCGCATCTGATCGCGCCCGCCGTTCACCGCACCAAGGAAGAAATCTCCGACCTGTTCCACCGCACGCACAAGCTGCCGCGCAAAACGGACATCGGCGAGATGACGCGCGAAGCGCGCATGATCCTACGGCCGCATTTCCTGACAGCCGATATGGGAATCAGCGGCGCCAATTTTCTGATCGCGGAAACCGGCACCAGCATGATCGTCACCAATGAAGGCAACGGCCGCATGACCACCACCATGCCGCGCGTGCACGTGGCTATCGCCGGCATCGAAAAAGTGTTGCCGACTCTGGAAGATGTTTCGTTCATTCTGCGTTTGCTGACCCGTTCTGCCACCGGCCAATCGATCAGCAATTACCTGAGCTATACGACCGGCCCCAAGGCGCCCGACGATAAAGACGGTCCGCAAGAATTCCACATCATCATCGTCGATGCCGGCCGCACGCGTGTGCTCGCTTCGGACCTGCGCGAAGCACTGCGCTGTATCCGTTGCGGCGCATGCATGAATCACTGTCCGGTGTATCAGAACATCGGCGGCCACCCCTACGGTTGGGTGTATCCCGGACCGATCGGCGCGGTATTGACGCCGGCTTACGTTGGCCTTGAAAACGCCCTCGATCTGCCGAACGCTTCAACGTTATGCAATCAATGCGGCGTGG
>JBDTMS010000243.1:0-6386 GCA_039934195.1 Betaproteobacteria bacterium | reverse complement strand
CGTCCAGTATCTGAAGATGTGGGAAAGCAGCCGCCCGCCGTCACGGCGCGATCCCGCGACCCCGCCCGTTTCAGCCGTCATCACCGAGGCCGCCTACAAGGGACGCGTCGAAAAGGATGTCGTAAAAATCGACGCGACGTTCAAGATTTTGCCGTGCTTTTGCGCAATCATGTACGGCAGGAACAACTTCGTCAGATGTGTAAGGGCGACGATGTTGAGCTGGAGTAGTCGCAATCCGGCGTCGACATCGTCATCCGCGAAGGTTCCGAAGCGGGCGAGACCGGCGTTGTTGATCAGCATTTCGACTTGAATACCTGCGGCGGCAACGCGTATGTAGACTCGCGAAGCTGCGTCGGTCTCGCTGAGATCTTCCACGAGCGTCGTTACTTTGATCCCGTGCGCCCGCTGGAGTTCATCGCCCAGACTTTCGAGCTCCTGCTGATTGCGTGCGACAAGAACGAGATTGTATCGGTGCGCGGCAAAGATGCGCGCGAACTCGGCGCCGATTCCGCTCGACGCGCCGGTGATCAAAACTGCATTCATGGCGTCCACGGTGTGATGCCGGGCCAGATCTGGAGTCTATGTTAGCCTGACCACGGTTCGCGAATCGGACCGAAGCGTAAGATTCACGCAATACACGCGGTAACTTTCAATGAGGGCAATAGCATGGCAAGTCAACCAATCAAGCTGCGACGCCGCGCGAAGCGTGGCGCGTTACTGGCGGTGAGTCTGTCGCTGGCCGCGTGGGCGTTGCCCGCCGCCAGCGCGGACGAGAGCAAACGCAATCCCATCGCGGTACCCGGTACGCCTTGGGCGTTCGACGGGTTCATTGTCAACATCCCCGCCGACGCCGATTGGAAGTCGCTCGCTAAGGATGGCCAATATGCGGATCTCGCGAAGGAATATCCGGGTGACGTCAGCACGGCTGCCATTGTCGAAGCACGCAAGGCCGAGCAAGGCATCGCCGGCCAGGACGCGCTGCTGAAGCTAGTCGAAGAAGAGCAAAAGGCCTTGCCTGATCCGGCGACGAAGCTGCTCGACTATTCCGCGGAGGCTTACTCACCGAAAGGCGCATTGTGCGCTCGGTTCAAGGCGAAGTTCGAGGACAGTCGGACGTCCACCGCAACGCCCGGCATTCTGCTGGTGCTAGGCATGAGTTGCGCGCGGCCCGACGTTCCAGAGATGGTGGTTACCGTGCGCTACGCACAACGCAGCAACCTGACCGACGTCGCACCGGCGGTAGCGCAAGCACTCGAGCCGTTCGTGGCAAGTCTGCGTTTCCTGCCAACGGATGGAAAAACCATTCAACAGGCGCGACTCGTGGTGCGCGGCGAAAAGCCGGGGGATGCCATTCCGATGCTCACCCCGCTTGCCGAGCTAGGCGATCGCGAAGCGGCGCTGTTTCTCGGCAACCTATATTTGTACGGTCATACCGGCGTGGAGTCCAACTACGCGCTTGCGAAACGCTGGCTTGAGTTGGCCGCAAAAGATGGGCGATCGGACGCGCTGTACAACCTAGGCGCGATGTACGACAAAGCGATCGGCGTGACGCGCGATCCCGCTGAAGCAGTGCGCTGGTTCACATTGGCAGCCGATCAGCGCGATCCGCAAGCGCAACTGAACCTGGCAATCTTTTATTTGAAAGGTGATGGCGTCGCGAAAGATCCAGCGCAAGCGGAACAGTGGCTACAGCGGGCCGCCGGAAATGGCAACAAGCGCGCAGAAGGCATCCTGGCGGCGAAAAAGCTGAAACAGCAGTAGCGGTTCGAATACCGTGCCGGCCCGCCAAAATTGCGTGTTAGTGGGCCGGTCGACCTTCGGCTTCTGAGCTGGAGGACTTAGACAGGTCGACGTCACGCTCGGCTTTGTTCATCCCTGCAAGTCGCTTTACTTGCGCATAAAACCGCGTGAGGTCACCGTCGTTGTCGCGCAAAATGCGCTGGAAGGTCGGTACAAGCTGTGTGTAGATCGCGATCGACGCGAACTGTGCGTTGTTCAACGACTGACCGATCCACGCGTCGTAACCGGCGTAGTCATTCCAACTCTTCTTCAGCTGTTCGTATTCGGCGCGCATCGCCATTTGCACCATTCGTTTACGCTCGCGCATAAGCTCGGGTGACAATGGCTCGGCATAGACATCGGCGAGCCGCGCGCGATATTTGGTCACCAGCTGCACGAAGCCGTGTCTGCGAATTTGCGCAGCATCGAACTCTTTGCGCTGTTCCAAGGTTCCGTTGCTCGCAAGCCAGCGCTCGACGCCGACTTCCTCGACCGTGACAGCGAACGATTCATTGAACGTGGAATCGCCCTTTGCGTAGGCGACTTGGTGTGCCAATTCGTGGAATACCAGCCGCGCGAGCTCCGCATCGGGATAGTGGATGAACGTGTTGAGAATCGGATCGTTGAGCCAGCCCAGCGTTGAATACGCAGGGACGCCGCCGGTATATACGTCGTAGCCTTGCTTGGCGAGATCGGCGGCAAGCTGGTCCGCACCGGCTTTGCTGAAATAGCCTTTGTAACCGACGCAACCGGCAAACGGAAAACACCAATCCTTCGGCGTGATGGAAAATTCGGGCGCGGCAAACACGTTCCAAACCACATAGGCTCGCTTCAGATCCGCGTAACGCCGGTAGCTGTCGTTGTCGGGTAGATGCAATTGCGCGCTGGCGAAATTACGTATCTGGAGCGCGTGCGTCAGCTTGTCCTGCAGCGCTTGCGGCGTCGCAGGGTCGGCGATCACTTGCGGAATCGGGCGCGCCTGGTGCACCAGCTCAAACTGGCCTTCGATCGCTTGCACGTAGTAGCCGACGGTTGAGCAGCCGGCAGCCGACAGCGCAACAAGCAACGCCACCCCGGCAACCAGCGATCTATGCGACGCTGAAATGGCCATGCTTCAGAAAATTGGAGACCTGCAGATTAACCTTGGAAGAGAAGATCAAGCCTGTGTGGCTTACGCGCATTGTTATGTGATCTGTCGCGCCGGGTAGACGCGTCTCGTCGACCAGAACGACGCCATCATTCGGGCGCGGGAGCTTCATCACCAGCCTGCCGAGCCCGAACGGTTGCGTGCCTGCGATGACGCCGATCTGAAATTGTCGCGCGGCCACCGCCCCGTCTTCTTGCCGCCACTGCACGATGGCTTTGCCGATAATCGCTCTCCCGAAATGACATCGCGCCAAGTGCTTGGCTGCGCTTGAACCCATACAAGGGCTGCCCAGTAATACGACTCGTTTGACCGCAAGTTCGGGATGGCTTGCGAGCATCTGCAAAACCACTAGGCCACCAAGGCTGTGGCCAACGAGATGCACAGGCGCCTCGGCCGACCGCACGAGGTCGGCGAGGCGCCTAGCGATACTGTCCAAGGACAGCGTAACGGACGGATAAGAGAACGCGATCGGACGATAACCGCGCTGGGCGAGCTGGATGCGCGGATAAGCGAGTACCCAGCCTCTCATCCAAAGACCATGGACGAGCACAACGACTGGGGCGCCAGCTTCGGCGGAAGATTCTACGGGTGAAGTCACGAGCGTGATCGAAATCGTGTTCAGTAGCGGTGGCGCATTATAGGATCGACCGGGCTGGCCCGATTCGACAGCGCCGCCCAAAAAAAAGAGGCGACCGAAGCCGCCTCTTTTTTTGTTACTTGCGAGCTAGCTTGCCGTCACTGCATCGCGGCGGCGATATCCTATAAAACCCGCGAGGGCCAAGCCCGCCATCATCGCGGCGTATGTCGAAGGCTCAGGAACGATTTGGAGTGGGAGCGTGGTGTCGATGCGGAAGTTCGACTCCGAAGTGTGACGCTCAGCGTAAAACATATTGAAGGCGTAGTTGTTCTGATCGACCAGGCCAAGACTTGCTGCGACAGTATCCAGATTTACGGACTGGCTGGTTGCGCCATGAATACCGCCCAAGTCGATCGCCAGCTTACCGTTCAAGAACACCCAGACATCATCATCCCCAGAAAAGGCGAATGTTTGATTCAATCCGGCGCTGTAACCGAAGGTTCCGGCCAATTCATAGGTGAAGTGAAAATTGTGATCCAGACCCTGGTTGCCGTTAAGGTCGTTGTCGAGCGGAAAAAATGCGCTATTGCTGTAGGTGTAGACGCCACCGGGGCCCGGGGTCAAGTTGATGCTGTACGACTTGGATGCATTAACACCAGCAACGTCGCGATACCACTGACCAAATGTCGCAGCACTGGTGACGCTGCCGCCGCCTACGAATACCGGCTTACCGTCTGCGCCGAGCGTGTTTTGCACCATGCCGGGGGTAAGTCCAGATACTGTAGCTTCGAAGTCTGGATGGGGCGACAACCCCAATGCACCGGTCGGTCCGCCGTAGGCAAAATCGCGAAGCGTCCCGGTAAGCGTGATGGTGTCTGCGAACGCAGAGAGCGATACGAGTGAAAAACCGGTCGCGGCGATGAACGCCAGGCGACGGCAAATTGAGCGGTACATTGAATTCTCCCTTAGGCAAAGACCTGCGAAGGCCGGATGGCGACTGAGATTTTCTTCCGCAACGCGCGGAGGCCTCTTTCGCATCGCACGCACACGATTGCGCGGCGAACGCCGGCAGTATGTCGACTGCATTGTGCGTAAACCAACTTTGTGAAAGATCTGACTATCGATTGCGGCGAGCATCGACGCGCAAAATCGTCATGAACGGTCGGGCAACAGCACAGAGGCAAACATCCGTTTCGGCGCGCGACCTTGCGTCGCATTCACGCTGAAAAAATAGAGACGGCCGACACCGCCTCGCGCCGATACGTCGACACTCAGTGGATCGCTGCATGCAATAGCTCAGAGAACCACCTAACGCTAACTGCCTAGCATGGCGGCATAGTCGATGGCTCGGGCGCCGTAGTCGATAATCGGTGAGCCGCTACGAATGCTCTCCGGTACTGTGGCATGTGTGCAGGACGACGCATGCCGAGCACATTAGGTCTCATCCCCTTCGCTGCGCAGAATGTCCAGGCCACGGCTTAGCGCCCGTTCGTATCGCAGCTTTTCCGCCGCGGCTTTAGACGCCGGCCAGTCGTAGATGCCTTTGCCGCATTTCATACCGAGCGCACCCTCTGCGATCTTCGATACGAGCAGCGGAACCGGCGCAACGTCGTTGCATAAGTCCGGATAAGTGCTGCTCGAGGCCGCGTAGTGAGTATCCAGACCGGAGAGATCCTTTTGCAGAAACGGACCGGCGGCTATGTAGCGAAAGCCGAAACCGAACCGAACGGCAGTATCGATGTCGGCTGGCGTTGCGATTCCACGTTCAACCAGCGACCATGCTTCGCGCATGAGTGCGTGCTGCAGACGATTGGCGAGAAACCCGACGATGTCTTTTTGCACCATCACGGGTTTCGAACCCAGCGAGCCCATGATGTCGAATACGCGCCTCCCGACGGCAGGATCGGTGCGCTCGGAATGCACGACCTCTACAAGCGGGACGACGTGCGCAGGCATGAAGAAATGCAGACCGAGCATTCGCTGCTGAGTGCGCAAGCCCTCGCCGATGCGGCTGATCGGATAGCTCGAAGAGTTGCTGGTCAGCGGCGTCTCGGGGGCCAGCAAGCTTTCCAGCTCGGCGAAGACCTTCTGTTTGAGCGGCAGATTTTCGCTCACGGTCTCGATTGCCAGATCGACCGGCACCGCTGCGAGGTCCCGCAGCTCGCCTACGACAAGCAGGGCGCGCAAATTTCCGCGGCCTAGCTGCTTCAGCGAGCGCTGCACGCGCGACGTCAAAGAATCGCGATTCACCCCGGGTCGAACGTATATATGCGCGGTCCATCCGCCGGCCAGGAACAGTGCAGCGATGTCGGCGCCCATCGTGCCGCCGCCGACTATCGCAACATGCTGATCGGTTGGTGGTGAGTCTATCGGCATAAAGTAGCCTACAGTTTGTTCGCAGCGATTATACGCACCGGCCGCCGCGCGCCGGCCGGCCAGCCTCTTGGATGCGTCCTTGATACGGGAAGCGCACGGCGATACCATGCCGGCACCGCACGCTAGTTATCTGAGCTGTCGCTAGCCCGGACTTGGCAGCGATCATGCTGCGAGACATTGGAGGACCAAATGCAAGAAGCAACCAAAGGAAAGCTCATGGAAGATTTGAAGGTAGTCGCGCAGGATCTCGAAGATTTGCTCAAAGCCACCGCCAATCAGACCGGCGACAAATTGGCTGCCGCGCGCGTCCGCGCTGAGGAATCGCTGCGTGGGATCAAAGCACGCCTGGCCAGCGCCGGGGACGAGGTCGCGGCGCGCACTCGAGTTGCCGCTCAGGCAACCGAAACGTACGTGCAGGAAAATCCCTGGCAGGCAGCCGGCGTCGCGGCCGGAGTCGGATTTCTGGTGGGCTATCTGATCGCGCGCAGATGATGTTGGAACGCCCTG
>JBDTMS010000242.1:0-6423 GCA_039934195.1 Betaproteobacteria bacterium | reverse complement strand
AGAGCCCGCCGATGCTCGCATTTTGCTGGAAGCCGCACAGGCCGCCAGGGATGCAGCGACGGTTCGTACGCTGCAAGGCTGGCTCGACGCCTCCAAGTTGCAGGACCTACAGCTCATGCGGCTCATGGACGCCGAATATCTCGGTGGATAAAACACGTTTGGAAGAATCAACGGCCTTGCTCGCAGTGCCGTATGACCGGGTGGCACGAATCGGCTGGGGACAGTTCGAGCCACATTGTTTGCAGGTAGTTATCGCAAATCGCAATAGTTGATCCGCTCTACATCTTTAACTGGAGAAAAGTTATGAATCGCATAACCCGTTATTTGGTCCCCGTGCTGGCAGCAAGCTGCCTGTCGTGGAGCCTGGGCACGCACGCTGCCAGCCACCGCGAAGCGCCGCAGATCGCGAATGATCCGACCGCAGACATCACCGACGTTTATTTCTTCAAGAGCTGGGAAGACCCGAACAAAGTCGTTCTCATCATGAACGTCATCCCGTTGCAGGAGCCGGGCGGCGGTCCAAACTATTTCAACTTTGGCGACGACGTGTTGTACTCGTTGCACGTCGATAAAAATCGCGACGGCAACGCTGACGATTTGGTATATGAAGTGAAGTTCAGCACCGAGCTGCGTGGCAATCTCAGTCCGCTCAAGCTGCCGCTGTCCTATGTCGCATTGCCGCCGATCACCGCGCTCGACGGTGCCGGATCAGATGGTTTGATCTTGCGCCAAAGCTATACCGTCACTGAAGTTCGCAATGGCCAGCGCACTAACCTCGGCACGCATCCCATGTTTGCGGTGCCGTCCAATGTTGGCCCATTGACCATGCCGAACTACGAGGCACTCGCGCAGCAAGGCATCTACAGCTTGAGCAACGGTGGCCGCGTGTTCGCGGGACAGCGCGATGAGACGTTCTACATCGATGTGGGCGCCACATTCGACTCGGTAAACTTGCGCCGCGCGGTGCCGGTTTTAAGTCCTGCCGAAGACGCTAACGATAACGTCAACCCATTCGGCATCGATCAATTGTCCGGCTACAACGTCAACACGATCGCGATTGAGCTACCGATCTCGGCAATTTCGAGCAATCCAAAAGCCGTGGTTGGGTTGTACGCTTCGACCAGCCGCCAGAAGTTCTCGGTGCAGACCCAAGGCGGTAAGCCGTCGAGCAGCGGCCCATGGGTGCAGGTCAGCCGCATGGCAAATCCGCTGGTAAACGAGCTGATCATTGGCACGGGACAAAAAGACCTGTGGAACGCCACCGACCCGGCAAATGAAGCCATGTTTCTTGGCTTCTATCTCAACTCACGCCTGGCAACGGCGTTGAATCTGCGCTTCAGTGCGGGCATTCCGGAAGCCAATCGCACCGACCTGGTGAACGCGCTGCTCAAATATCCTACGCAAGCGCAGACGGGCGGGTGCTCGAAGGCGAGCCCGTGCGCAGAGCTGCTGCGTTTGAACCTCGGCGCCGACACCACCATTCCAAGTCAACAGAGACGCTTGTCCGTCTTGGCCGGGGATATGGCAGGCTGGCCCAATGGTAGACGCCCGAACGACGATGTGACCGATATCGCCCTTCGTGTTGTCGCCGGCGTGCTGATCAAACCCGCCCCGCAAAGCGCAAAGCTTACCTTGGGCGATGGCGTCAATTTCAACATCGGTGCGACCGGAAGCCATCTGACACCCAATGGGATCTACACCCAGTTCCCATTTCTGCCCACGCCTCACGATGGTCGCAATCGTCGTCACATCGATTGTGGCGAACCCGATGCACATCCGTGCTGAGGCGAGAGGCAGGATCGGTTTAAACGCATAGGCAACGGGCAGGCGATGACCTGCTCGTTTTGCCGGTTTCAATTTCGGAGGATATTTTGTGAAGCGTACAACTTTGTTATTTCTGCTGGCACTATTCGCCAGCAATCTGCAGGCCGCGGTGTTGGTATTCGACACCACGTCCTACACCACATCGGCCCAGGTCGAAGCAGGGGTGAACAGCGATTCGAAATCGGCGAGCAGTCCACCCTTGGCACTCTTCAGCTCCGCTTCGACGAGCGATGGCGCCGCCAACCACGCCGCGGCGACCGGTCGTCATGACGGTAGCGGCACCTTCACGACGACGGCGGAGGTGTCCAGTGACGATCTTGCTACTTCGGGGTTTGGCGCTGCCAGTTTTCTAGGTACCTTTGACTCCAGCGCGGGGCGCTTGAACCTGCATATCCACTTCGATACAAACGACGGCGTGCTCGGTTCATCGCTCAGCTCCGAAGGCAAGCTCGAGGTGTCATTGTTTGGAAACAGCGTAGAGCTTTACCACCAAAGCTTTGTGGCCGGCGCGACGATCGACCAATCGTTCGATCTGACCTCAGAGACCTTTGGCTCATTGGAGATCACCCTGACCAGCACGGCCACGGCGCTTAATGCATTATCACGCAACGTCGCCAACGCACAATTTGCAACTTCATTTTCGCCTGTGCCAGAACCTGCGCCTTGGATGTTGGTGGTGGCAGGCATATTGATGCTGGTCGTTATGCGAAGGAGAACTGATCAGATTTGAAACTTTGATTAGTAGGCGAAGCGGTGATTTAGTGCACTCACTCGGGAATGGCTGAATAGCAAACCGCCGATGTCTTCAGTGTCTCGGTCTACAAATTGAGCAGGGGCTCGCTGTCACATGCTCCAACAGCGGGTGCCGCCTAGGGTTTATCCAGGCGGCACCGTGCTGTGTTATTTCTCCAAAGTCGAGAGTGATTATTCATCAGTGGCGGAGTGCGCCAACTGAATAGCGCGCGCCGATCGCGGTCGTGCGGTGTCGACGCTTCGGGCATTCACATTGAGGTGGGATTTGTCGCACGGACGATTTCTTTGCCGGTCGAGCTCCGCCAACAGAAGGTCGTAATCAGTGCGCCAGCGCGGTTTGTTTAGGCAGATGTCGAAGCCCGCGCTCGTCCAGCCCATCTCATCCAGAGGCTGGTCATACTCCGCTAAGGCAATCACTAAAGGCTTTCGCCGCCGAGCATCCATCCGAATCCGTCTGCAGATGGTGGCGCTATCGACGCCGGGCCGTCCCACATGACACACAATCAGGTCCGGGCGAATACGCGATGCTTTCTCTACTGCCGCCTCATCGCTAAAGGCCGTTTCGACGTAATGCCCGGAAAGGTCGGATAGCAACGCATCGAGCTCAGCGAAATTGGGGCGTCCATCAATGATCAGAATCCGAAATCTTGGAAGGCGTGGTGCCATTGGTTGCTCCTCCGTCTCCCCGGGTAATACCCCTCGCGATGTATGTGCGACCAAAAAATCGGCTCTGCTGCCAAGGTTCTTACCGAGACGTGGTTGCACTGCGCACTACCTAACCGCGTCCCCGACTGACGCGACCGAGGTGAAGATTCGACGAGCTGACGATCAGAGGTGTTGCGCCGCTATTGCCACTGATAGCGGGCGCGATTGCGCCTGATTCAAATGTACGCCGAGTGCGTATCGCGCCTCACGTGGTCTTGCTGCCGCTCGACTTTCGTACCGGGCTCTTTGGGGCGGCTGCCGATGCAGTATCACCATGGGGTTTAACCGTAGCAATAAGACCAACACCCAATCGGCTGTAGGAGGATCACGCAAAATCGACCCCCTGCGGGTGGACGTGGGGGAAGTAGCCGGTCGTGCTCTTCGAATTACTACTTGAAAGTGCCGGCACGTCATTTATGCCGTTCTTTAGGTTGAATTTTTAAGCATAATAAATACATTATCATGCTTAAAATTAGGAGGGCGACCATGACGGAGCTGATTCGGGTCAATCAGCGTAATTTGACCAGCGCGCAGTTCGGCCAGCTCGCCGAGGTGCCGGCCGACCTCGAGTGGCTCGCCAACATCACCAATGCGAAAACCCGGCGCGCTTATAAAAGCGACGTCTCGGAGTTTTCGGAATTGGTTGGTTTGCGATCGCCGGCCGAGCTCAGAACCATCACGCGTGCGCATGTGATCGCTTGGCGCAAAGACTTGGAGACGCGATCGCTAGCGGCCGCCAGTGTGAGGCGCAAGCTCTCCGCGTTGTCCTCACTGTTTGATTATCTTTGCGAGCGCAATGCCGTCAGCGGCAATCCTGTCGATGCGTCAAGCGGCCGATGGCCAACGGCAATGAGGGCAGCACACCGGCACTTGGCGATGAGCAGGCACGCAAGCTCCTCGATGCGCCTCCCGCCGATACGTTGAAAGGTATCCGTGATCGCGCCATCCTCTGCACCATGCTCTACCACGGCATGCGGCGCGAAGAATTATGCGGGCTGCTTGTAAAGATATGCAGAGTCGCCAGGGCGTGATGCATTTTCGGATCAAGGGCAAGCGCGGCAAGATCCGCTTTGTACCAATGCATCCGGCCGCGCAACGCTTGGTGCTGCAATACCTGGCGATCGCCGGTCATGGTGAGGATACCGGTGGACCACTGTTTCGGCCGGTGCGAAATAATCGCACCAGTGAAGGCCTTGATCGGCCATTGAATCCTGCTTCTGTCTATCGCAGTATCGTTCGGCACTACGGATTGCTGACCGGGATCAACGCGGAAGTGGTTGGGCTCTGTGCACATTCGCTGCGTGCTACAGCCGCAACCAATGCGCTCTCACATCATTCTGACATCGCCAAGGTGCAGGAATGGTTAGGACATGCCAATGTCTCGACGACCCGCCTGTATGACAGGCGCAAGTCGAAGCCGGAGGACAGCCCAACGTTTCGGGTCAAATACTAGGCGGCAGACAGAGACAACACCGTCGTTGACCTTTCATGTAAGAATTCTCAAATAGTTGAGTCTGGTTCTAGGGTACTGGTTGTAAATGGAAAGGTCCGGACGCACGTAAAATGAACAATTCCGAATTTCCCATTGTTGGAATCGGTGCCTCCGCAGGCGGTCTCGACGCGTTCCATCATTTCTTCCATCACGTGTCGCCGGAATGCGGCATGGCCTTCGTGGTGATTTTGCACCTGCCTGGCGATCGCAAAAGCGCACTTCCGGAGATACTCGCGCGGTGGACCGCGATGCGCGTCATCGAGGGGGTGGACGGTACGCTGATAGAGCCCAATTGCGTATACGTGCCCACCCACATGCCCTTGTCACTCTGATGGAAGGGCGGCTCCAGGTCCAAATTCCCGAACTCAATAACGAAAAAGAAATCTTCCGACCAATTGATGCGTTTTTTGATTCTCTTGGGTCGTCTTCAGGGGAACAGGCAATCGGGATTGTGCTATCGGGAACGGGTACCGATGGGGCTCTCGGACTCAAGGCTATCAAGGAAGCAGGTGGCTTGACGATTGCGCAAGCCAGCGATGAGAAGGGCCCTCAATACGGCGAAATGCCAACGGGGAGCCATCGCCACCGGGTCTGTCGACTTGATAGCGTTGGTAGAAGAAATTCCCGGACACTTGTTGCGCATGAAAGGCAGCCGTCTCGCAGCCCTCCAGCCGCCTGTTGAGTCCGCACAACAAATCAATAAGCCGCGCGCTTGAACGGCTCGGCGAACGCAATCGGCTTTATTTTTGGCTGTGGCTTTTTCCTCGCGTGCCATAAGTCATATGCCTCCTGCATACGAAGCCACGACTCGGCCGATCCGCCCAACGCCTTAGCAAGCCTCAGTGCCATGTCTGCAGTAACGGATGCGCGACAGTTCGCGATCATCGAAATCATCTGACGGGACACTTTCAGCTGTTTGGCGAACGCTGTAACGGTGAGGCCGCTGCCTTTGGCCAACACCGTGTCCTTGAGCACCTCACCCGGGTGCGGCGGGTTATACATGCGGTTCATTTGCGCTACCTTCTACTGTGATAGTCCTTGTAATTCACCAAGACGGCGTCTTCGCCTTCGAAGGCGAAAATTAATCGCCAATTGCCGTTCACCGATACAGCCCACAGCCCTGCGAGATCACCCTCCAACGGATGCAGATCCCATCCAGGCCGCCTCATATCTTCAAGGCCGGTGGCCGCATCTAACGCGCCGAGCTGTAGCCTCAGCCGGGCAGCATGCGCCGGCTGTATCCCGGCCTTGGAGCCTGTCTCAAAGAATTGCTTTAACCCTTTGTGACGGAAGTCTTTGATCATTAGAGATAGGCGTCGGCGCAAATATATTTGATAACGGCACTGTAAAGCGTGGCTTGACGGTGGTCAAGGTGCAAATAGAAGCGGCCGGGGATGCTACACATGGAGTTCGACCTGTTGAAGCCATTTAATTAACTCGGTCAATAACAGCACAACGATAGGCGCGACTGCTGCAACAAACGCGGCAATCATTGTCCATGAGCTGAGCGAACAGCGGCCACATACCACCGCACGCCCCACAGGATGATATCGGGTTCTGTCGGAAAGCTTTTGCGTGAACGGGCAGAACCGGTTTTCCGCCTCCCGTTTATTCAGCCAGCGAGTAGAACTGTTGCGCAGGCGTGAGTA
>JBDTMS010000241.1:0-6431 GCA_039934195.1 Betaproteobacteria bacterium | reverse complement strand
GTACAGCGGTTCGGTGATATCCCACGCAATGATGCACTCAGCCTTCTCGGCGTCACGGAGATCGATGACAAGCGCGCTGCGCTTCTGTCCGAAGGCATGCAGATTCTTGTTGGGTATCTGGCTGTCGTGCGCGATCAACCGAGCGAGGGCGCTGGGGAGCGGGTGCATTGATTTCTGTGCCTCGCATAAGCGGCGATGATCTATCCCTTGCGCACAAACTTTGCTTATAGGTGAGGTGTCAATAACACTTCAGTAACGAGGCAACGGCATGTTCACAAATTTGGAAACCAGCGACTTCAAAAATTCGATGAAGATGCGGGGTGATCACGAATGGAACTCGCTGGCAACCGCATCTCTAAGAAGAAACGACCGCAACATCGCCATTGGAACAATCGCAGAAGCGCTCCAGGTGTTCGCGATGCGCCAACCGGTACCCGACGATATTCTGGTGGCATCGCTTTATACACTGGCAGTTCAGCGTGTCGATTTCTACGCCATAGCCCTGGAGCTGGTCATTGCCGCGGAGGCCGCCGACACGTCTCTGGTAAAGGCCAGCGTCGCAGATATTGAAGAGGTCGAAGAAGAGTTCGTGGCCGCGTGACCCGGCAAAACCAGTTGGGTGTTGGCCGACGAACGCGGGTGGTCGTACCGCTGTCTGACAATGCAGCGACGCTTATGGTTGAGCAACCGTGCGCGCGCTACAGTCTGATCGCTCACTAGACGCGCTGGACAATGCCTTCATCGTAATCTGCCTTGTTGCGAGGTCTCCTAGGGATTTGAAGGCGTTCGTCGGGGGACGAGGCCAGCGCGCTAGTGAGCACCTTCGCGCCCCTGCTAATGCGACTCCGACACGTCGAACAGTTGGCCACACTCGCGGCACCTGAATGGCACGATCCCTTGCCCTGTGACCAACTGCTCGAGCGTTGAATGCTGGCCGCGGTGAGCAAAGCAAATCGGACATAGCAGCCCGGCCGTTAGAGCGGCAGAAACGCAGAATGTTTTGTACCGCATGATCTGAGTGAAAGTCCCGTTGCACCTTTGACTCGATCGCCAGCGTATTGCAAATGTCGGCCTCTTTCATCCCCAGTACTCGTGTTCCGGTTTGATCTCCGGCTTGCGCGGTAGGACGGCGCCGGGAAGATAGTCAGTCCGGTAGTCAGGCAATGCGATCGATAATCGAAGCAGACTGATAAACTCGTCTGTGGAACTGCAACTGAGTGTCGGTGGCTTGTCGGAATGCGCTGTCATAGCTTATCTGTAAACGTCAGCATTGGATCTAACGGGCACCGTCAGATCATCTCGACTTCACCTCAGGAAACAGCCCCTTCCGCTCAGTCGATCCCTCTGCGTTCAGCAGTCGTTGGCGAGGCCCAACAACTCGCGCGGCTGCTTTCGAAGCTCAGCAGTTCAACGCGATCGGTCCACGTTAGCGCTTAAGCAGCAGCCGCTGCTGGCCAAGCTATCCGCACGCCAAGTCGCACCCACGGCCCCAAGCTAAAGTTCCGCCTCACGACGCCGAAACCCGCTATATGAAGCCTGACCCGCCTAGTTCCGAGGCCGCCAGTTCAATTCACCCGGCGCCAACCTCGACTACCGGCTCGGCTGCCGGCCACCTCCGGAACGACCGGCTGCGTGCGCAGCTCGCGACTTACGGGCTGGGGGTCGTGCTGCTGGTCGTCAGCAGTTTTACGATCTGGTCCTCGGTGTCGACGAGTAATCTGAGCGATCGTGCGATCAACGCCAGCAGCTTGGCGGATCACTACGCTGCGGCCGCGGCGGCCGTCGCGGCGCAAGAGTCACTCGAGCGCAAGTACCGCCTAGAGCCCAGTCAGGAGGTGCGCAAGCGCTACGCTGCCGCCGCCGGCCGGCTCAAGGCTTCGCTCGCATTGGTGGCACGCGACGGCTCGGCTGAGGACCGAGTCACTGTCCAGCAAGTGCTAGACGTGCATGTGCCGTATCTGGAGAGCATCGACAAGATGTTCGGCGCGGTGGACCGCGGTGACACACCCGCGGTCTTGCGAATCGACAGCGATGAGGTCGATCCAAAATTCGATTTCATCGAGAGCGTGGTCGACAGAGCCTCGGACTGGCACCACGATGCATCGATTCTGGCACTCGGGGAACTGAGGTCTCGCGAGGGCTTCAACTCGCGTGCCACACCGATGGTGTTCATGCTCGCTTTTGTACTGGTGGCGCTGTTCTCCAATGTGCTGCGCAAGACGCTATCGCAGATGGACCTGCAACGCGATCGGGCCGTGCACGACTCGCTTCATGATGCTCTGACCGGTTTACCGAACCGCACCTTGTTGTCCGACCGCTTCGAGCAGGCTCTGCGCCGGGGAAGGCGCGAGGGCTCGCTCACCGGACTGCTGTTGATCGACCTTGACCGATTCAAGGAAGTCAACGACACGCTCGGCCACCAATGCGGTGACCGATTGCTCGTTCAGATAGGCATGCGTCTTACGGGTGCGCTTCGCGAGGTGGACACCATCGCGCGGCTCGGCGGCGACGAATTCGCGGTGCTGTTGCCTTCGGTTGAAGACATGGACGCCGTGCTCGAGGTCGCGAGGCGCCTGCGTACGGCATTGACCCAGGCCTTCGACATCGACGACGTCGAGATCGAGATCGAAGCCAGTATTGGCGCGGTGATCTCCGGTCAACAAGGTGACGATCCGGCCACGCTAATGCGGCATGCCGACATTGCGATGTACGAGGCTAAGCGAAAGGGCCTGGGCATCGGGCCATACGACGCCGCCATCGACGGCCCTTCACCCGAGCGCCTAAGTCTGCTCGGCGAGCTTCGCCGCGGGATCGCGCGCGGCGAGCTGTTCCTTCATTACCAACCCAAGGTCGATCTGAACAACGGCCAAGTCACCGGTGTCGAGGCGCTCGTGCGCTGGCAACACCCACAACGCGGGCTGGTTCGGCCGGATGAGTTCATTCCGTTTGCAGAGCAGACCGGGTTGATCGGCCCGCTGACGAGCTGCGTGCTGAACCTTGCGCTGGCCCAGAGCAAGGCCTGGGCGGACGCCAGTCATCGCATCCCGGTGGCGGTCAACATCTCAGCGCGGACCCTGTTGGATGACACCCTCGTCAACCAGGTAAGCGGACTACTGGCGCATTACGGGCTGCCGGCACAGATGCTCGAGCTGGAACTCACCGAGTCGGCAATCATGCTCGAGCCGATACGCGCGAAGAGCGTCCTCGGCCAACTCCACGCGCTGGGCGTTCGTATCGCCCTCGACGACTTCGGTGTGGGATACACGAGCCTTGCCCAGCTCAAGACCTTGCCGATCGACGAAATGAAGATCGACAAGTCCTTCGTGCTGACCATGCAGAAAGACCGATCAAATGCCCTGATCGTCAGAGGCGTGATTGACCTCGGGCACAACCTGGGCATGAGCATCGTCGCGGAAGGCGTCGAGACGGCCGAGGCGCTCGTTGCCCTGACCGAATACGGCTGCGATACAGCGCAGGGCTATCACCTGTGTCGCCCGCAGTCTGCCGCCGCGTTCCTAAGTTGGTTCTGCGAGCGCGTGAACCCACCGTGCACCGATGTTGAGTTGCAGCCCACGCAGGAGCCGATCGACAACGTCGCGGTCGCAAAGTCGATCCACCTACTTTGAAGGACCAAAAATTGCCGTCGCGTATCCGTTTTTCCGCAGTATGTGACTTAGGGCTCGCCGAACTTAGTATGGGCAACGCACCAAACCGCCACGGTAAAGACATGGTTGGGGGAACCGGCTGATCCAGATTGACGAAAGTCGATTGACCTTTCGCGTTCGCATCGAACTGAGCGCTGCGACCTACATTCGTCGGATTGCGTTATACTGTATATACATACAGATAGATGACGAAATTCACTCTTGGGGCAATTCATCAGGCAGGTGGTGGAAGATGGTTCTATTCAATTCAAAGCATGAAGCCTTTGCACTCGGCTTGGCCGAAGGCAAAACGCAGGAACGCGCCTATGTTGATGCTGGATACAGTCCGAACGGCGCACGCGGGAGTGCGAACCATCTACTCAAGCAGCAGGACAGCATCTCGCAGCGGGTGAAGCAGATACTGGCCGAGCGGGAGAAGCTCAGGTCAAAAGCTGTAGTAGCAGCTGAGAAGGCGGTTTCGCTGACGCTTGTAAGCCATCTAGAGAAACTCGCTGAGCTGCGGGATAACGCCGTTGCGATCGGCGATTACAATGCCGCCATTTCCGCCGAGCACAAGCGCGGACTAGCAAGCGGCTTCTACGTGGTCAGGCGGGAATCCGGTCGAGTGGGAGAGTTCGCAGGCTTGAGCGATGACGAGCTGAGAGCGAAGCTTGCCGCTTACCGCGCCATTATCAAGGCGAAAGGATGCTCTTGACGTTTGTGCTTAGCGGGGCCTGTTCCATGGGGTGGCAGGGAAGTGAGGCCCTGTAGAAGTCGCAGCATCTCACTGGCAGACCCGGCGTGACCTCGGCTCGAATGCTGATCGTTCCTGATTCAGCTCGTCTCAGCCGACTTCTTCGTTGTAGTCAAATCCGGGAGTTCGTATCGTCTCGCTGTTGTAGGTGTCCAAAGCCCGTCGAGCGGCCTGTGCATGCATCCTTTGCATGGCCATGACGCCCTCTACTTCTTTCGGATCCCAAATACGGGTCCGCAACGCAGTCAACGTGGTGGCGACCAGCGACTCAAACGCTTTGTCTCGATCATCCTGCGTCCTGGTGATGAACTTCAACGCATATGTCTGCAATATAGACATCGGGTCCATAACACTTCTCCATCGTCATTTGCATTGTTTCAGGTAATGTCATCGGAATACCAACATCGCGCTTGTTTCCTGCCACAATACTCCGCGTCGAGCTCACTCAATGAGCTACATAAGATTTTATGCGTGTGTACCAGTATGACAATAGGGGAAGGCGTGATAGAGCAAGTTGCAAGCACGCAGCCTGGGTCACGACGCAACCTGCTACTGCACGATCGGGTGGCTACGTAAAATCGAACAATTTCGTTATCGTTGCGTACGAGCCAAATCATCGACCAACCTATAACTCTGCGGCAGGCCAGATCCATCATGCAGGCTAAAAATGGCTCAAATCCGGTGCAACCGTTCTAGTGGATAAACATTTGCGACGGCATAGATTGCGTTGCTTGAAAGTAGGTTGGGAAAGTCCGACCTCACCACGCCATTGGAATTAAATACCGAGCGAACCATCGAATGTTCGACCCCACGATTTCAGAGTGGACAGCCTAACGTTCGATACTTTCAGAGATGCCGGTCGCGCTCTTCACGTGCCCTTTCAAACCACGTATCACCAGTACACCTATCGCTCCGTTGCCAATCTCACCACGGTAATTGGCGGATACACGCCAATCATTTTAATGAAGCGTGACGATATTGCCGTGGCGATGTCATTGCGCTGAGCTGCGAGCACCTGCTTGAGCGCTGCGTTGGGCAGCGAACCAGCTCGATAGGCTCGCTCCGAAAGCCATTGGGTCCCAGCTATAGTGCCGCCGTTGGACGCCCTTACTCGGGCAGTATCCGCTATCCAACTCTCGTCGCAACGGTGAAAAAGCCTGGGCTGTCCAATGTCTAACGTGGATCGACCGATCCCACGTTCATATGACGGATGCGACCGCACCATGCGGCATGAACATATGTAATTGCCAACACATTTGTAGCCGCACTATTCGGTATCCCACAACATAACGTCACTAACGCGTGAAATGAAGACGCGGCGCAGTCAGACGACTGCTCTGCGATGCGCATTTCCTATCGATTACACGAGAAACACGATGAACGTTTGGTTAGCCCTTCGGCCAACCGTTATACCGGGGAACCCACCTGCAGAGGGATGGGAGCTCAAGCCCAGCATAGCGGTTGAGGGATACATTCAGTCTGACGGCGGCATGACAGATCACTTCCAGTGGCTCGCCGACAAACCGCATCGCTGGGTGTTACGGCCGTGCCGGAACCCAATACGTGGGCGGCGGGATGCATGATGTTGGGAGGGATAGCGAACCCACGGGTAGCCTGAACACATCGGCTGCGCGCATGGATACTAAAAGGCACGACGCTCGGGTCAATACCTCACGCGATGCCTTGAGACTAGTCAAAACATCGATGCTAGAAGAACTGAGCGTAACACTTAAGGATTTTCTCGTAAGCGGAAACGTCCACCTGATGCGCTCGTCAAGCAGTACTGCCGTGATCAGTACACGCTTGCGAGACGCACTGCAGCTCTATGGTAAGCGCCATGGAATATCGCTAATCCAAGCCCTTGAAAAGCTGCGCGAAGAGGTCCAGGACATGTAATGACACCTGGTCGGTGCTAACCATACCTTCCCCGACTTAACTGGTGCCGCAAGGGAAGCAAATTGCACTTCGATATGTTACTGGATTGAGATGGCTAACTATCCAGACAGATTTGTCGTGGATGATCTTGCGCGAAC
>JBDTMS010000240.1:0-6438 GCA_039934195.1 Betaproteobacteria bacterium | reverse complement strand
CCATTTGTCGGTCGCGCGAGATTCCACTGGCTTTAATCGTCTTGAGCAGGACCTGCTGTTCCTGCTGTACGTCCCAGACCTCGACTATTCCAGAAGGAAGAGCAAATGCCACCCGTGTTCCGCTGAACGCTGCCGCTAAAGGTAATTCACGAGCGTTCGTATTAAATCTTCGCGGGGCGGATTCACCTACCACTTCAACTCCACAGACGCCTCCGACCCGTTTCCATACATGTCCGCGGTATCGGCTCGCAACTACTGAAGTTCGAGTTGGAGCGGCTATTGTGCTCATGGCCGATGCGCTGGAAGGCGCCGTTGCTGGCCCAGCTTGGCTAGTTACCAGCGGTTCAACCTTCCATACGCCAACGGCCCCATCCTGCTTGGCAGTGATGGCGTACCGGGCACCGGGGGCAATTCGTATCCACGTGTCGCGATCGAGCGCAGTCTGCTCGGCATGCCACCCGTCTGCCTGTCTATTCAGCGCCGTCATGCTTTGTCGTACCGTACTGCGGCTTCCATCCGGAGCTAGCAAAACGCCTTGCGCGGTGTACGCTGCGCGCAATCCTTCGTCGGAGAATTCAACCGGGCTGCTGGTGACAACGTAAGGCCGAGTGTCCAGCGGCGGGAACAGCCAAGCTAGCGCAGCGGCCGCCGCGAGTGCGACGAACGTAACCGCGATACCGCTTGTCAGCAACAAGGCAGGCCGTGAGCTCAGAGCGCGAAGCAGAGCGCCGGGCGCGGTGATGTCGAGCTTGCCCGTCGGCTGACCACTGATGAATCGCAGGAACACGTAATCGCGCAGGGGACTATCTTCTCCCGCGCTGCTGACAAGATCGCGCAGGCGCCGCCGGCGCAAACGGTACATAAGCGCCTGCAAGCATCGACGCCACCAATGCAGATTCGCGAGCGGTTTTCCGAGCGCGACTCGCAATGGAATGTCTTCGCCGCTGCGAGCCACGACGCTTTCCAGCAACGTCCTCAGCGTCTCGCGCGCGCGGTCGCCGTCGGCATCGTCCATCCGATCGAGCAACGCTTCGCGCAGCCAATCCGGCATGTATGCCTGACGAAACCAGACAAGACGCGCGATCCGTGGCAGCAGCTTCTCCAGGATCTGCCGCTGAGGAATCAAACCGGCGCCAAGGCGCAGCGTGATACCCCAATGAATTTCCGGATAGGCCGCGCACGCTGCGATCCACGCGAAGCCGCGGCCGGCGAAGCGTTTCTCGATGCCCAGATCCAGATCGGTGCGCAGGTCGCGGCACAGCAGATCGATAATCTGCGGCGCCGGCGGAGCACGTTCGAGCCAGCGCGCGGGCGTGCGCTCGTGGCTGGCCATCGGCGTGCCTAGCGTACCGCCACGCGCTTCGTGAGGCACACCCCCGATCATGGCGATAAGTGCCATGATCCCGTGGGCATCGAGCGGAATGATGCGCACGCCCAAACTTTGTAATGCCCATTCGCGACGGCCCCAGCGCGCGAGCGGCAAAGGCGTGAGAAGCATCGGTGCCGCCCATTCCAAGAGCGTGGTGAGCCACGCGGCGGGCTGGCCGGTGAAGCCATCGAAGCAGCCGGAGCCATCGGCGAACACGATTACGCGATGGTTCGGGTGGCGCTCGCGCAACTCGGCCAGCTCGATGGCTGTGGTTTGAGACCGCCGAGTGGCGGCCGAGGCTGCGCGCACTACCGCACCGATCTCGCGACGACGACACAGCGTCGCGTCGTGGTCGAAGTCGTAGCGTTCGATCAGGACATCGCTTCTTGCGAGGTCTGCCACGATTTCTGCGGCGAGCAGCGCATGATGGTCGGAAAGCGATTCGCGATCGATCAGCGCGAAGTACTCAGGCTCTGCACGCGAGCCGCGAACGGGTGTAAATACACCGCCACGTCGCAATGTTGCGGCGACCGTGGCCTCGGGCTGCAACTCGTTCGACTCGACAACGCGACGGCGCCGGAGCTCCTGAGCAAGCCGCCGCAATGGGAACCCCGGGAGGATCGCGCGTACGCCACCGGGTAAATAGACCTCACGCAGTTCCTTCGGCGTGCGGCTTACCAGACGCTGCAATCTCGGTCGTGCGACTAAACGGCGAGCTTGCCAGCCGGCGATCAGCAAGAGCGGCAGCGCGACGAGCGCAACATTGCGTGCAGACACGCGCTCCCACATTGTCGGTGCAGGTAATTTCTCTCGCGCGTCGAAGCGTTGGATCAGTCGCGCTTGCGTTGTCGTGATGTTTTTGATTTGCGCTACCGGGGCCTGTTTGGCTTCCAGCGGCTGCCTGGTTGGCGGTTGCAGATTGAGAGTCAAGCTCTCAACTTTCACGCTCAGCGGTGCGCCGAAGTAAAGGTAGGAGCGACTGGCAGCCAAGTCAGCAGCAAGCGGCGCTGAATCCGTTCGGGCTCCGAGCGAGGCGGACAGCGATGCCGGGAGATCCGCGGCAGTGAACGAAAACGCGAACTTACCATCGCGATTCGTAGTAGCGACTTTCTGCTTCAGCACGACTTGCGCGCCGACGGCGGGCTGGCCATCCGAGAGCACCCGGCCCTCGATAGTACGCGTACGCAAGTGCTGCCATGCAGCCCAGCCTAGGACGGCGGCTGCGGCGATCAGCAGCACGAGCAGAACGCCGGTCCAGCGCTCACTCAGCGAGCGGCGTGACGCGTGTTCGGACGCTTTTTCTGCTGGAGCCCGCTCATCGTTTTGCGGGAAGCGATCGCGTATCCAGTCGCGATAGAGTCCGCTGAACTTGCGCTGCTCTAGAGCGCTAGTGCAGAAGATCGGTCCGAGAAAGGACTCGAGTGCGAGATGGCTTTTCGGTAGCGCTCCATCGGCGGCGAGTCGGAGCAGCAGTTGCTGCGCGGAGAAATATTGATGGGTAGCAATGCGAAAATCATTGACTCTGAGAATCTCACCCAAGTCGATGAGATCCTCGAGCGCAAGCATGGGGGTGGACGCCGGCGGTGGGATCAGTCGACGCGTTCGCGACTGAAGTAGAGATCGACGAAAGCCGCGAGCTCGTCGACGTCCTCCTTGTTCTTGGCCAATGTGCTCAGGCACTTTCCCATTGCAGCACGGGAGGATTTGAGCGGCTGATTGGCCGGAGCGCCGTGCTCGACCATTACCTGTAGCCAGTTAATGAGCTCTGCCGTCGAAGGCGGCTTGCGCAGGTTCTGCTCGCGCACTTTCAGGAAGAAATCCAACCCAGAATCGAGCAAGGCGCTGGTGCCGTCGCGAAATGCGCTGAGGCGCGCCTGCACAATTTCCGTGAGTCGAGCGCGACCCGGGAAAGGGATGTTGAAGAAGACGCAGCGACGCAGAAATGCATCCGGAAGATTCTTCTCCGAGTTACTGGTGAGCACGAGCACCGGACGCAGAGCGCGATCGGCCTGCACTTCTACATTGCCAAGCTGCGGGATGCGGAACGCCATTGCATCCACCTCGTGCAAGAGATCGTTGGGAAAATCGCGCGGTGCCTTGTCGATTTCATCGATCAGAACGACGGCGCGGCGCGGGCCGACATGAACGAAACCGGGAGGCAGCACGGAAAGTATGTCGGCGCGCAATCGCGAGAGCAAGATGGCGAGTCCGAGCGCGTTGTAGCTCATGTAGTCCAGATTTGTCGAGCTGCCCTCGCGCGTCTGCGCTGCGTGAAAGCGTCCCATCGTGTCGAACGTGTAGAAGAGATCGCGCGCGGTGCTCGTAGACTTGGTGTTGAACACCAGCGGCGCGCCGTAGCCAAGCTCCCATGCCAGCCGATGCGCAAGCTGCGTTTTCCCGGTGCCCGGCTCGCCGGTGAGAAGCAGGGGCTGACTCAGTACGAGCGCTACGTTGATTGCATCCACGAGCCGAGACTCCATCAGATAGCCGGCTGGATCGGTTTGCTTCTGGCGCTCGGGGACGGGCAGCTCGAGCGGTGCGCTCGGCGGATTTTTCGCTGTGCCGTCGACAAAAGGAAAGCGCATGAGGTTCCTTATGCGTTAGTGCAACTCGATGAGATTGCGCAATTCGGGCAGCACGGTTTCCATGGACTTCGCCTTGCCGCCCACGATGCGCTGCAGCTGTTCCTCGGTGACACGTAAGCGACCGATGAACTGTTCTATCTCGTCGACCCATCGCCCGAGGTCCGCGACAGTGACCGGTGGCAATTCAGGTAGCACGCGCCACATCACTCGCGCGTCTTGCGCATAGGAGTCGGCCGTTGCATGCACCGCCGCTCGCAACGCGGCATTCTGGTCGGTGCCACGGGACACAAGGCGTTTGAGCCAGCCCGTACTGGAGTTCGCCTCTGACATATCGTATTGCATACAGACGATGCAACCGATCAGCGCGCGACCGGGTATGGCAGGAAAGCTCGCCCAATACTCTAGTAGCTTTTGCAGAGGGAGATCGGCGCCTTTCGCAAGCTCTGAGGAGCGCCATTTCAGCACCGCGACCATAGCCGCAAGCTTGCCGTTCTGAACCAGCTCGATGATGTCGCCATCGCCTGCGACATCGGCCTGGAGTTGCTCCCCAATCGCATCGCGCAGGCGCGCGTTGAATGTCGCTTGTCCGTGATCCACGGGGACCGGCTGATGGATGGTGAGAAATTTGATCACTGACGCATTCGCACCGCTTCTCAGTACGCGGGGCAGGCAAAATTCGGCGAGCCGTTCGACGAACGCATAGTGCAGCTCTTCGACCGGTCCGTGCACAACCAAGACAAACGGACGTCGCGACCCGGTGGATTGCATGAGCTGTCCGCGAATCGTGTCGCGGACGTCAGCTTCGTGCGGACTACGATCGCACAAGTAGGCAAGCTTCTCGGGTTGCGCGATGCCATTGGCGGAACGTGCGCGAGCCCGCTGTGGCTGCGGCGGAGTGATTCCGGCAACTTTGGCAATGCGGTATATGAGCGCCTTCAGCTGCGCATCGTATTCATAGTTCTTTCCGGCGAGTTGGTGCATATCGCATTCGCTTAGCCGCGCGAGGACCTCGGGCAGCTCATCGCGCCGCGGAATCGCGCCGCCATCGAATACGAGCGGGATGATTACCTTGCTGGTTTCGAACGCAAACGCAATCTCATTGCGCACGAAGTCGCTCGGATCATCGAGACGTCGACGACCGGACTCGTCCTGCGCGATCAGCCAGCCCGGCGCGATCAGAACGAGCAGGACTTTGCACTCGAGCACACCGTTACGAATCCGCTCTGGAAAGTTGTCCCCGCCCTCGATGGTCTCGCGATCGAAGAATATTCGCTCCACCTCGAAGAATTCGAGCAACGCTCGGTGCAGCGCGCGAGCATGTCCTGCTGCGTCGGAGCGACGATAGCTGATGAACACTTCGATTGACATGACGTGTCGTCGCGAAAGTGAATATCGGGGTTGGGGCTTCGCTGCCGGATATTCTACGGCTCCATCGGCCGGTGAAGTATAAGAGGTGTGATGCGGAGGAAACCTACAACGTAAGTTATAGGGAAGTGCGATAGGCGCAGAACGAGGTGCGCAGAACGGGATTCGCAGAACGAGATGCGCTAGGGATAACCGAGTAGCTTTGGTCTGGTGCGACGATGACGACGTCGGCAACGTTCGTGCCCTCGAACTCTGAGGATATGACGGGATGGGGAAAAATCTACGCGCCGCGCGGACGAATTCACCCGCCGCCGTGCACTGAACACGCTCCGGATCACGCAAGTCCAGCGAATTTGTTTGAACGTGATACTGAATCCAGGCGCCATCCGCAGAATGTAACTCTTACGCTTTCCTAATGATCGGTAACCTATCTGTAAGTGCTGCGACACTACACTCGGGCCTAGAATCAAATTGCAAAGTTGCATATATCGCCACAGAAAACGCAGCGGGGTCATAGAGGGCGATGACGCCCGCGAGGTGAACGTCGACCACGTTGAACGCGGTGGCGGTGAGGAGGTGGTAATGAGGATCGCCTTAATAGCGCTTCTTGCAGCCGGTGCTGCGATTTTTGCGATGCAGGCCTGGGCGGCAGGTAGTTGCAGTCCGCGGCGCGCTGCTGGCGAAGGCGCGGCGTCAGCTCGGTGCTTGAGCCAGGAGAGAGATGACAACGGCGTGCGTGATGGAAAGCAGAACAAGGCTATTCCCGAGGTCGACAAGGATACGGTTAAAGCCGGCAAGTCGAAGAAGCGCCGTCCTCAGGACGATGACGATAAGAGTAATAAGCCGATAACGGGTGGGCGTTCCGGCGCGGGCGAAAACGCTCTATTCAACAAGCACAACAAGCATGTGGATCACCACGAGGACGAAAACGCTGCATTCAACAAGCGCGGCAAGCATGTGAATCACCACGAGGAAGAAAACGCTGCATTCAACAAGCCCAAGACGCCTGTCGATATCCACGAGGACAACGCTGGGATCAAGCCGAAGCTGGTCAGTGGCGAGGCCGATGACGGAACGAAGTCGGACGCTAAGATCGATGACGGGAAGCAGCCCTCGCAC
>JBDTMS010000239.1:0-6445 GCA_039934195.1 Betaproteobacteria bacterium | reverse complement strand
CCGGGCCTCCGCCCATGACGAATACGTCGCAAACAGCATTCAGCTTGACGGCGTGCTCGGCTTCGGTCGTTTGCTCATTGGTCTTTTGCATGTCGGTCGTTTAAGCGCCAACGCGCAAGCTGTGGTTTTGGGAATGGTAGCGCGTTCGTCGTGACCGCCCCGGCGCATCGCATGCGACCGGGCGGAGTTTGCCATGCTCGCGAACCAATCGGCATACTGCTCTGCTCAACTTCCAGAACCATCTACATTTGCGCTGTTGGGATCGGGCGCGTTCACTGGCCGGCGGAATCGCAAACCACACCAAAAACGCTGGTGCATGCATAAGGCATCGAGACCTGTTACGCTTTTTCGCTCGCTTTATTGCTGCTGCACTTGTTTTCTGCGAATCCTGAAGCGCGCGGCTACGTTGTGAAAATTCCACACCGCCCTTAGGAGACCGAAGCATGAACAGCATCGCTACTTCACCGCTGCAACAGCGCGCCGTGCGCGCGGGGACACCGTCGCGCGTGTTTTTTTTCCTCTGTCGGTCGCGACTTGCGTTCGCGTGGCTGAGCGTGCTATTCGCATGCGGCGGTCAGGCAGCGGCCGCCGATTTCTACACGCCGTCTCGTGTGCTGCATCAAAACGATAACGCCTGCCTCGATATAAAAAGATGTAAGACCGTGGCGACGGCGCAGCAGACGCTGGGCGCCGGCACCTCGGATGTGCTCGTGCCGACCTGTCCAACCAACCATCCCTACTTAGTCGGATGGGATGCGGCGCATAACGAGCACGTCGGTGCGAGCGTCGTTGCCGGAAGCATTACGGCAAATGGTTTGCGGCTGGTCATCTGGAATCACGGCAATACAAAGGGTGCGATCAAAGTGTAACTCGGCTGCGCGAAAGAACAGGCCCCCCAGACTTCGATGATGCAAGCGATCCAAGGCGTGCCGGCGCGCAATGACATCGCGTCCCGACGCCTAACTCGCAATTGCTGTCGGCGTATATTTGAGAACATCGTATTACTAGGAACGCGATGACCCCGCCCTTCGATTTTCCAGCGCTATCGCGCATCGGCGAAAACGAAATCGACAAGTTTCGCCGCGATGGCTTTCTCGTAGTCGAAGGTTTGCTCTCGGATGAGCGAATTACGCATCTTCGCGAGTCCTTCCCTAAGCTGTTTGCCGGGAAATTCGATACCGGCATCTATCCCGATGAATGGTATTGGCGCGAAGGAATGAGCCTGCCGGACGTCACCCGCCATATCGGCAACGCCTGGAAAGCCGACCTCGCGGTCGCCCGTCTTGCGTTGTCTGCCGACATCGGCTTGACTGCGGCAAAGCTTGCAGGCTGGTCGTCGACGCGGCTGGGACAAGACACGATCTGGTGGAAAGCGCCGCGCACCAAACCGATCGCCTATCATCAGGATTCCTCGTTTATGGATTTTCTCGACCCGGTGCAAACGGTTACCTGCTGGGTCACGCTCGACGACACGCATCCGGACGCCGGCACGTTGGAGTATGTGCCGGGCTCGCATCAGTGGCCGATCATGCCGCTGCCGGAGAGCTTTCACGGACAAGACGACTATCGCGCGCAGATGCGCGCGGCCGCGGCGCAGGCGCGCATCGAGCCGCGCGATCCGATTCTCATTGAGGTTTCAGCGGGCACCTGCGTCTTCCACGCCGGCGAAATTTGGCACGGCTCCGGCGCCAACTCGACAGCCGACCGCATGCGTAGAAGCATTGGCATCCATATGCTTTCCGGCGAATCGCGGTTCAGCGACCGGCCCGGGGGCTACATCTATCGCCGTTATCAGATCACCGGCGATCCGCAGTTGAACGAGAGCTTCTTTCCTATCCTCTGGAGCGCCGACGGAAAGCGCACGAGCTGGATCGACCGTTATTGCGAAGACGGGGTGCGCAGACCCGCGTAGACCGGTCAGCGGCAGTTTTCCGCTGCCCGGCGCGCCACCGCACGTGTGCGGAGCGTGTGCAACCTCGCAGTGTTGCACTCCTGCCGTGCCCGCCCTGCGTTCCTCCGGCATATCGATCGCACTCCGCGCCGACGCCCCCATCCCCGCGCAACTCGTCTCCAAGTGCCAAGCCGCGGGTCCAGCGGGTTCGCTCCTTCGCCCTATCAATGTGCGACAGCGAGCACAGGTGAATCGAATATGGAGACGCCAAGTAGCGAATAGATGTTTAGCGCAGCGCCTTTACGCCGATATACGTTTGTCTCCATGTATTTCGATCCGGCCGCTCGCGGCGCGAAACAACCGGAATCATCGTTACGCTCCGGTTTGCCGAGCTATTTTCTGCAATTCTATTCAGCGATCGTAAAACCGCAGCGGCAGTGCGTTTTCGTAACGCGGCGCCGTTCGGAGGACCCTGCAATGAAGTCGACGCTTACCGATCAAGAGTTCGATCATTCGGACCTGCCTGTGCTATGGGGCGACGGCGTACACGACGACGGCTCTGCGTTACGTGCGCTCGACCGAGGCGAGTCGGTCCGTCTGCCGAACGGCAGCGTGGTCGATCGTCTTCCAAAAGGAACGTTCTACGAAATCTGGGGATCTGCAGGACGGACTACGGATTTGACGCCAACGTCCAGCGATCCCTCTCACCCCGACAAACCCGCACTGCGGCTGGTGAAAGGGTAGCGCTAGACTAGACCAGTGCACTGCATTGTCTCGAACGTCCCGCCCTCGTCCAAACCACCCCGAAGCTCGCAGACGACATCAGGATTCGCATTGACAGGTATACCCGCGGGCTCTCCAGATTGTTAGCCGCATAGACCTTGCTGACCGTCTGCTGTGCGCACGATTGCTGGAGGAAGGCGCATTTCGATCTTCGCGCTTTGCTTCGAGCCGCGTAACTTGCAGTGAATTGAGCAGCCGGATCGGCGCGGTCAGATCAGCAGATGGCTGCGAACGCTCTCCGCGGTCACCATGCCGGGGCCGATGTTCGCGACGATCTGGCCTTTTTCCATCACGTAGCAGCGTTCGCTGATGGCGAGGATCGTGTCGAGATTCTGCTCGACGAAAAGAATCGTCGTGCCGAGCTCTTTTCGGATCGATTTCAGCGCCTCGCAAATCATCTGCACGATGTTGGGTTGCACGCCTTCGGACGGTTCGTCGAGCAGCATCAAGGTCGGGTTGCCGATCAGCACGCGACCGATAGCCAGTTGCTGCTGCTCACCGCCGGACATGGTCCCGGCGACTTGCTGCCGCCGCTCCTTCAGCCGCGGGAAGTATTCGTACACCAGATCCGGCCGCTTGCGCCCTTGCGGTCCGCCGATGAGTTTGCCCACCTCGAGGTTCTCGGCAACCGTCATGCGCGGAAACACTTCGCGACCTTGCGGAATGTAGCCGATGCCGAGCCGCGCGAGCGCATCGCTCGGCAGCGCAGTCACGTCTTGTCCATCCAGGCGTATCCAGCCAGCCGTTGCACGCAGCAGTCCGATCAGGCAGCGCATCGTCGTGGTCTTGCCAACGCCGTTGCGGCCGATCAAACCGACGATCTCGCCTTTGTTGATGCTCATGTTGACGCCCTGCAAGATAGGCGTCGCGCCGTAACTCGCCCATAAACCGGCAACTTCGAGAACGGAGTTAACTGGCATGCGTCTTCCCGAGATAGATTTCTTCGACGCGTGGATCGGCGATGATCTCGCCGATCGAGCCGGTCGCGAACACTTTGCCGAAATGCAGAACGGTAACGCGCTGCGCAATTTGTCTGATGAACGCCATGTCGTGCTCGACCACCAGCACCGTCATGCCCTCGCCGTTCAACGATTGAATCAGCTCACCGGTGCGATACGTTTCTTCGATCGACATCCCCGCGGTCGGCTCATCCATCAGCAGGAGAGACGGTTTCAACGCGAGTGCCATGCCGATTTCCAGCCACTGCTGCTGACCGTGCGCGAGCGCGCCGGCTAATTGTTTTGCCTGTGCGGTGAGATCCAGCAGGCGCAGCAGCCGCTCTTCCTCGCGCGCCAGCTCGTGCTTGGCAACGTGATGCTGAAGCGCGATCTCGATGTTTTGCCGAACCGGCAATTCTTTGAACACGCTCGGCGTCTGCATCTTGATGCTCATGCCGCGCTTGACCCGACCCGATGGCTGCACAGCGGTAACGTTCTCGCCACGAAACGAAATGCTGCCGGCCGTTGGCGCGTAGGTTCCGACCACGAGCTTGAACAACGTGCTCTTACCCGCGCCGTTCGGTCCGATCAGGCAATGAATCTCGCCTTCGTCTACGGCAAGGTCGACCTCCGACACAGCCGCCAGCCCGCCGAATGTTTTCGACAGCCCGGTCGTCCGCAGGATCTCGGCCATGCTCTACGCTTCCTTGCTCACGGCTTTGCGGCGCTGAAAGAAGCGCGCGACCAAGCGCGTCAATCCGATTACGAATCCCTGCGGCGCGAGCATTACCGTGGCGAGCAGCATCGCCCCCATGAGCACGAGCGCCGCCTGCTGGCTGTGAACCGTAATCGTTTGGAACGCATACAAGATGAAGAACGATCCGACCAACGCTGCGGTGATGTCGGCGCGACCGGAGAACGCCACCCACACGATCGGCATGGCGGCAGCAGGCAGACCGATGCTCGAAGGCGTGATGAACTGACCCCACGAGGTATAGAGCACGCCGCTCAGCGCTGCCAGGGTCGAGCCGATCGCGAACGTAATCAGCTGATACTTGCGCACGTCGTAGCCGAGCAGCTCGGCGCGCTGCGGATCTTCGCGAATAGCGACGATTACATTGCCGAACCTTGAATTGACCAGCATGCGCAACGCGAGATAGACGATGACGACCAGCGCAACGACCAGATAGTAGAGATACACACCCTCGAAATAGATCTGGCTGCCGCCGAACCACGGAATGTTCAACGGCTCCATGCCCTTCATGCCGTTAAATCCGTTGAGACGTGCACTGCCGATGCGCCATTCCGGCCCTGCGGTTTGACCGAGAAAAAACGCGAGCACCAGCGTTGCCGACAAAGTGACGATGCCGAAGAACACGCCGCTGATGCGGCCCCAGATCATGAAGTACCCGAGGATCACAGCGGCAATCGCTGCCAGCGCCAGCGCGATGATCAGCGCGAGAAACGTCGTGCCGTCGGCGCCGCCGAGATTGGTCGCGAGCACGCCGTACGAATAACCGCCGATGCCGAAGAAAAACGTTTGTCCGAACGAAAGCATGCCGCCGTAGCCCCATAGCAGACACAGGCCGAGCGCCATGAACGTCCAGGTAAAAAAATACGCGAAGTTGCCGACGTTGTACGAATCCGCAAACGCCGGATAGGCGAGCGCGACGCCCAATACGAGCAGCGCACAGATCCAGAACGCCCGGCCGTTGCCGAGCGTCTGCGAGCCGTTGATGAGTTTTAGGATTTTGCGTCCTCCGAGACAGGCAAACGGCGCCAACGCATGACGTAGCTCGAGATGCCTTCCGGCAGCACGCGAATGATCAGAATCACCGCGATCAGCATGCCGATCTGACCGATGATCTGCCCGCCCCAGGCGTTGAGGGCGGAGCGAATTGCCGCCAGCAGAACACCTGCCGGTGTTGTGCCGAGGAGCACGTTCGCGCCGCCGACGACCACGGTCACGAAACTCTCGACAATGAAGCTCGCGCCCATCGTCGGTATCAACGTCATGGTCGGCGCGTACAACGCGCCGCACAGGCCGGCGAGGCCGGTGCCGATGCCGAAACTCAACGCGTAGATGGTGCCGACCTTGACGCCGAGGGCCTGCGCTATCGAAGGATTCTGCATGGTCGCGCGCGCGTAGATGCCGAACCGCGTACGCATGAAAATAACGTAGACGAATGCCAGCACGCCGAGTGCGCTGGCGAAGAGAATCAGTCGATAAGTGGAAAACGTGTAGTCGCCGACTGAAAAGCTTCCAGGCGGCGTGCCGGGACCGCTCAAAGACGAGCCGAAGATGATGAGCATCCCCTGGGTGACCATCAACCCCAAACCCCAGGTCGCCAACAGGGAATCGAGCGGCCGCGCGTAGAGCTTGCGCACGATGACCAACTCGACAAGCACGCCGATCAAACCGGCGGCGACAGTCCCGCAGACTTGCGCAAGAAATAATGGGAAGCCGCCGTTGACCAGGCCCACGGTCACGTAGGCCCCGCACATGATGAATTCGCCGTGCGCCATGTTGATGACGCCCATCATGCCGAAGACGATAGCGAGTCCCGCGGAAGCAAGAATCAGAAAGGCGAACACATCCGCGAACTGATAAAGGAACGAAAAGATTTCGGCTAACATCAGCGGCCCGACAACCCTTCTGGGCAATTCACCATAGGACGAGTCGGCGCGCCGATCGCGGCACGCCGACTCTGCTAGTTACTTGGTCGGCAATTCGCTTTATTTGGTCGGCAACTCGCCTACTTGGTCGGCAACTCGCTGGGCGTGTATTGCTTCTTGTCGTTCTTCTTGGTGAGATCGCAGCCGATGTCGCCCA
>JBDTMS010000238.1:0-6476 GCA_039934195.1 Betaproteobacteria bacterium | reverse complement strand
GCCGGCCGATGCGCTGAGTGTCATGATGCTGTCTTTGCTGCTCGGCACGCCGTGCCTGAGCTTGATCGGCGCGATCGGCGCCGCGTTGACTTTGGGTGTGCGAGGCGCCGGCGGCTTGCTGGGTTTGCTGGTGCTGCCGCTCTACGTACCGGTGCTGATTTTCGGCGCCGGAGCGGTGTCCGCCAGCACGGCGGGCCTTGCAACAGGCGGGCAACTGTCGCTGCTCGGCGCATTTTTATTGATCGCCTTGGTGCTCGGGCCGTGGGCCACAGCCGCAGCGATTCGCATCGCATTGGAATAGGAGTCGCAGTCGCTCGTGAACATCTGGAGTCTTTCTTCGCCGCAAACGTTCTATCCGGTGGCCGGCAAGCTGGTGCCGTGGTTCTTCGCGCTCGCGATTGTCCTCGGCGCGGTCGGGCTCTACATCGGACTGCTGGCGGCGCCGACCGATTTTCAGCAGGGCGACGCGTATCGCATCATCTTCATCCACGTGCCGGCCGCATGGATGTCGATGTTCATCTACACGGTGATGGCGGTCTGGTGCGCGGTCGGATTGATCTTCAACACGCGGCTGTCGTTTATGATGGCACTGGCACTTGCGCCGACGGGTGCGATGTTCACCTTCATCGCGTTGTGGACCGGTTCGCTGTGGGGAAAGCCGACGTGGGGAACCTGGTGGGTGTGGGACGCACGCCTCACCTCCGAGCTGATCCTGCTGTTTCTCTATATCGGCTTCATGTCTCTGCACGCAGCGATCGACGACGTACGCCGCGCGGATCGCACCGCGGCATTGCTGGCGCTGGTCGGCGCCGTCAACGTGCCGATCATTTATTTTTCGGTGAAGTGGTGGAACACGCTGCACCAAGGTTCATCGGTGAGCTTGTCGCGTTCGCCGTCGATGGCGACGACGATGCTGATCGGCATGCTGATCATGTCGCTCGCCGCTTGGATGTATGCAATCGCCGCGAGCCTGATGCGCGTGCGTGCGATCATCGATGAGCGCGAGCGCACCGCGATGCCGCTGGCGGATTGAGGACCATATGAACTGGCACAGCGCGCAGGAATTTTTTCAGATGGGCGGCTACGGCTTCTACGTCTGGGGCTCGTATCTGATGGCGGCCGTGTGCATCGCGATCGAGGTCGTCGCCCTGCGACGTCGAAGTCGAACTCTGCACGTGCCCTCTGGTCTGAATGCTGAACCTCTATCCCCGCACCGATGAAACCGAGACACAAGCGCCTGGCAATGATCGCTACAGGGTTGGCGGCACTGGGCGGCGCAGCAGCGCTAATCCTGAACGCGTTCCAAAGCAATCTGGTATTTTTCTTCAGCCCCTCGCAGGTGGCTGCGCACGAGGCGCCGCGCGGACGCAGCTTTCGCATCGGCGGTCTGGTCGAACAGGGTACGCTGCAGCGTCAGCCGGACGGCGTCACTGTGCGTTTCGTCGTGACCGATACGGCGCACAGCATCCCGGTGCTCTACAGCGGTATCCTGCCCGACCTGTTCAAGGAAGGTAAGGGGGTAGTCGCGCAGGGCACGCTGGAAGCCGACGGTGCATTCCACGCGAAAGAAGTACTGGCCAAGCACGATGAAAATTACATGCCGCCGCAAGCCGCCGACGCGGTCGAGAAAGCCAAGCGCGCCGAAATGATGTCGGAAAAGACATTGGTGCGGCCAGGGGAGAAACCGAAGTGAAATGCCTACACCTCGAGCACGCGATAGCCGCTGCGCCGATCGCGATTCGCAGCAAACTCTGTAGCCACGAGATCGCGGCAGGTGGCGCATGATTCCCGAGATCGGTCAGTTCGCACTTATCGTGGCGCTGTGCATTGCATTCGTGCAGGGCGTAGTGCCGATGATCGGCGCACAGCGCGGCAACACGGCTTGGATGGCGCTCGCACGTCCCGCCGCGCAAGGACAGTTCGTGTTCGTCGCCATCGCCTTTGGCTGTCTCGCGTGGTCTTTCGTCGGCAACGATTTTTCTGTGCTGAACGTCGCCAACAATTCCAACTCGAGCTTGCCGACGCAGTATCGCTTCGCCGCGACCTGGGGCAGCCACGAAGGCTCGCTGTTGCTGTGGGTGTTGATGCTCACCGTGTGGATGCTCGCCGTCAGTGTGTTCAGCCGGCATCTGCCCCGCGAGATGGTGGCACGCATCCTGTCGGTGATGGCGCTGATCAGCGTCGGATTCCTGTTGTTCATGTTGTTCACCTCGAATCCATTCGAGCGCATGTTGCCGCCGGCCATCGATGGCCGCGACTTGAATCCCCTGCTGCAGGATCCGGGAATGGTGATTCATCCGCCGATGCTGTATATGGGTTACGTCGGCTTCTCCGTCGCATTCTCGTTTGCGATCGCTGCGTTGATCGGCGGTCAGCTCGATGCAGCATGGGCGCGCTGGTCGCGTCCGTGGACCACGATGGCGTGGGCTTTCCTCACCGTCGGCATCGCGCTCGGCAGCGGCTGGGCTTACTACGAGCTCGGCTGGGGCGGCTGGTGGTTCTGGGATCCGGTAGAGAACGCGTCTTTCATGCCGTGGCTGGTCGGCACCGCGCTCATGCATTCGCTCGCGGTCACCGAGAAACGCGGCGGCTTCAAGGTCTGGACGGTGCTGCTCGCAATCATCGCGTTCAGCTTGAGCCTGCTCGGCACATTCCTGGTCCGCTCCGGTGTGCTGACATCGGTGCACGCATTCGCGACCGATCCGACGCGCGGTATTTTTATCCTGGCGTTCCTTGCACTGGTGATCGGTTCGTCGCTCGCATTGTTCGCCTGGCGCGCACCGCGCGTCGGTCTCGGCGGCAGCTTCGCCTTGTTCTCGCGCGAGAGCGCTTTGCTCGCCAACAACGTGCTGCTGCTCGTCGCTGCTGCAGCGGTGCTGCTCGGTACGCTGTATCCATTGTTTCTCGACGCGCTCGGCATGGGCAAGCTGTCCGTCGGTCCACCGTATTTCGAGGCGGTGTTCGTGCCGCTGATGGTGCCGGCTTTATTTCTCATGTCGATCGGTCCACTCATGCGCTGGAAACAAGCGCGCGTACCGGAGCTCGCCGTGCGTTTGAAATGGGCCGCAGCAGTAGCCATTGCAATTGCGATCCTGCTGCCGTTCACGCTCGGACGCTGGACCCCGATGTTGTCGCTCGGCATTCTGCTGGCCATTTGGGTGATGGGGGGCGGCTTCATCAATCTGAAGCTGCGTGTGAGTCAGTTGCGCGCATCGACCGGCGCTGCGCTCGGCTCGACTTTGCGGCAGCTGCCGCGCGGATACTGGGGCATGCTGCTCGCGCACTTCGGTGTCGGCGTGTTCATCGTCGGCGTCACGCTCGTACGGGGTTACGAAGTCGAGAAGGACGTTCGCATGAACGTCGGCGACACGGTCGATGCCGGCGGTTATCAATTCCGACTCGACAACTTGAATGCGATCAAAGGACCGAATTACGAAGCGACACGCGGTACGTTCTCCGTCACTAAAAACGGCAGCGCAGTTGCCGTCATGTTTCCTGAGAAACGCTTCTACAACGTACAGCAGATGCCGATGACCGAGGCCGCGATCAATACCGGCGTGACACGCGATCTGTACGTATCGCTCGGCGAGCCGCTGCCCGGCGGCGCCTGGGTCGTGCGTGTTTATCACAAGCCGTTCGTCGATTGGATCTGGGGCGGCGCTTTTCTGATGGCGCTCGGTGGCGTGATCGCGGTAACCGATCGCCGGTATCGGCTCGCACGACGTGAGGCGATGAGCGCTGCGATGGACGGGACGATCATTGCTGCGCCGGCCGTGTGATGAAAAGTCTGCGTTTCGTGGTGCCGCTGTTGGTATTCTTGGTGTTGCTCGTCTTTTTGTTTGTCGGTCTGTCGCTCAATCCACGCGAAGTACCGTCGCCGCTCATCGATAAACCGGCGCCGCCGTTTTCGCTCGCGCGGCTGGACGATCCCGCCAAAGCAGTCACCGATAAAGACCTCCGCGGCCAAGTCTGGCTGCTCAACGTGTGGGCGTCGTGGTGCGTGTCGTGTATGGAAGAGCATCCCGTGCTGCTCGAGTTCTCGCATGCGAAGCTGGTGCCGATCTATGGCCTCAACTACAAAGACAAGCGCCCGGATGCGATCGCGTGGCTCGGCAAAAACGGCAATCCGTACACCGTGTCCGTCTCGGATCCTGAAGGCGCAGTCGGCATCGATTACGGCGTCTACGGCGTCCCTGAAACGTATGTCATCGACAAGGCCGGCGTGATTCGCTACAAGCGCATCGGTCCGGTGACACCGCAGGTGCTGGAAACGCAGATCCTGCCGCTGATCAAGCGGCTGCAAACGTCGTGAGCGCTCGTCTACCGATGCTCGTGCTGCTGTTGCTCGAGCTGACCTGTGGGTATGCACGCGAAGCGCCTTCGGTTGCGTCCGATCCCGTGCTCGAAGAGCGTGTACAGCGCTTATCCGCCGAGCTGCGCTGTCTCGTCTGCCAGAACCAGTCGCTGGCCGATTCGCATGCGGATCTCGCGATCGATTTGCGCAATCAGGTTCGCGATCAGATGAAAGCGGGCAGGAGCGATGACGAGATCAAGAGCTGGCTCACGCAGCGCTACGGCGATTTCGTGTTGTACCGTCCGCCGGTAAAGGCCAGCACCTGGCTGCTGTGGGGCGGTCCGTTCGTGCTGCTTGCGTTGGGCACGATCGGCATGATCGCGTACTTGCGCGCACGCCATGCGAAGACGACGTCGACTTCGCTCAGCGTCGAAGATCATGCGCGTGTCGACGCGCTGCTCGGCGCCGGCGCGCCACCGACAGACGCACCATGAGCATGTTCGTTGTGCTGGCCGTATTGTTCGTTGCCGCGTCGCTCGCGTTTTTGCTGGTGCCGCTGCTGCGAACGCGCCGCGGCGGCGCGCCGAGTCCGCTCGCTGCCAACGTGTCGATATACCAGGATCAGTTCGCGGAGCTCGAGCGCGATCTTCGCAGCGGCATTTTGCAGGACGATCAATACGCACAGGCGCGCGCGGAGCTCGAGCGGCGATTGCTCGACGACGCGCAAGCCAATCCGGAAGCACCGGACAAAAGCGCGGTTCGGTCCGGCCGCTGGACTGCTATCGGTGTGGCACTGGCCGTGCCGATCGCCGCGACGCTGCTCTATCTACGTCTGGGCAATCCCGGTGCGCTCGATGCGCCGAAGCACGCGACCATCGATCCTGCAAACGTTACGCAAGAGCAGTTTCAACAGATGACCGACAAGCTCGCCGGGAAAATGCAAAGCCGCCCGGACGATCCGATCGGCTGGACCATGCTCGGGCGCGCTTACAAGGCGCTAGACCGCAACAGCGACGCTGCCGCTGCGTTCGAGCGCGCCGTCAAACTCAAGCCGAGCGATCCCGATCTCCTGGTCGACTATGCCGAGGCGTTGGCTCTGGCTGCCGATGGCAAGCTTGAGGGTGAGCCGACGCAGTTGCTCGAACGCGCGTTGAAATTATCGCCGGACAACGAGAAAGCGCTCGCGCTGGCGGGTACTGCAGCATTCTCGCGTAACGATTTCACCGGCGCGGCGCGCTATTGGGAGCGGGTCGCGGCCAAGGTGCCGGTCGACTCCGAAATAGGCAAAGCGATCGCATCGGGGATTGCGGAGGCGAAAGCGCGCGCGTCGGGCAAGCGGCCGCCCGATTCGGTGGCGAAAGCCGGCGGGTCCACGGCGAGCGGCAAGTCGACACCGACGGAAACGATCGCCGCGCCGACCGGCAAGTCAGTCAGCGGAACGGTAAGACTCGCGCCGGCACTCGCTGCAAAGGCCGCGCCGGACGATGTCGTGTACCTATTTGCGCGCGCCGCCGAAGGTCCGCGCATGCCGCTCGCGGTGATCAAGAAGCAAGTGAAAGATTTGCCGTTCACGTTCACCCTGGACGACAGCATGGCGATGCAAGCCGGCATGGCGCTGTCGACGCAACCGCGTGTCATCGTTTCCGCACGCGTTTCCAAATCGGGCAGCGCGACGCCCGCCGCAGGTGATCTGGTGGGTGTCACCAGTGCAGTCTCGCCGGGTGCGACCGGCGTGTCGGTGGTCATCGACAATCAGGTACCGTGATGCAGGCGCTGCTGCGTGCCGCCTCCGCTGCATTCGGCTGCTTCATTCTGGTGATGTGCTGTGTCATGCGATCGGACGCGCAAACGCCGCCGGAGGAGTTTCGTCCGTTGCGCCCCGAGGTCGAGCAGTTCATCGGCTACATGGTGCGCACGCATGGATTCGATTCGCACGAATTGCACGCGCTGTTCGCCAAACTGCAACCGAATCAGAGCGTGCTGCGCGCAATGGGCACGCCCTCCACCGGTAAGCCTTGGTACGAATTCAAACCGCTGTTCGTCGACGCCGGCCGCATCGTGAACGGCGTGAAATTTTGGAACGAAAACGCAGAGCTGCTAGCGCGTGCGCGCAACGAGTTCGGCGTCCCCGAGCAAATCATCGTCTCGCTGATCGGCATCGAAACGCGCTACGGCAAGCAGG
>JBDTMS010000237.1:0-6503 GCA_039934195.1 Betaproteobacteria bacterium | reverse complement strand
GCCGTGCGGCATCGAACTCGCCGCGCACCTGGTAGACGGTGGCGCGAGTCAAACGCGCCTGGCTGTCGCGCGGATTATGTTTGAGCGCGAGATCCAGATCGGCCAGCGCGGCATCGAACTGATGCACGTGTTGGCGCAAAGTTGCACGCAACACCAGAACATCTCGCGGCGGGTCAGGCTGCTGCCACCAGGGTCCGAGTGCAGCTTGTGCGTAGCCTGAATAGCGGGGATCTCCGGTGGTGCGCCCGAGCTCGATGTAGCGGCGCGCAGTCTGTACGGCAATCGGCATGCTGTTCGGCTGCTGCATCTGACGAACGCGCAGAATCTGCAGCTCGCGCATCGCCGGATCGCGCGGACTGAACGGCAGGGTCTCCAGCACCTGCTGGTCGTCGGTCGGGACGAACGGCACGGCGTGCGCGGGCGACGCGGCGCACAGCGCGACAACGACGAGGCACGCGCGCTTCATGACAACAACCTTAGGTCGAACGCGCGCTCCAGCAGCCACGTGAACGCGAGCACCATCACCGCGGCAGAGCCCGCATACAGTGTCAGCCCTCGATACGCCCAGCTCGCGCGCAGCCACCAGGCGAGCGGTAGAAACACCGTGACGATCGCGAGCTGTCCCAACTCGACGCCCACGTTGAACGCGACCAGCGCAATCAGCAATGCGCCGTGCGGCAGTCCGAGATCTGCGAGCACGCTGGCAAAGCCGAAGCCGTGCACGAGCCCGAACACGAATGCGAGAACCCAGCGCCGTTCACTGACGATCGGATAGATATTGTTGAGCGCCGCGAGGACGACCGACGCTGCAATCGCTGACTCGACTAGTCGCGATGGCAACGTGACGACGCCGAGCGCCGCTAACGTCAGAGTGATGGAATGTGCCAGCGTGAATGCGGTGACGACTTTGACGACGTCGAGAAATGTGGATTTGAAATCGACGGCAGGTTGCCACTTCGTTCCACTGCGCACGAGGACGGCGGGGAGCAGCAGCGACAACAAAAATAAGATGTGATCGAAGCCGATCCAGATGTGCCAGACGCCGTGCGATACATAGTCGGCAAACTGACGCAGACGATTGGGCTCGCTGAGAACGATGGATTGACTCGGGGCTTCGGGAGAAAAGATGGCCGTGCGGAGCTGCCCGCCGTAACCGAGTTTCAGCAGACCGCGGTGCTGCGGGTCGAGGTCGAATAATAAGTTGTAGGTGACGTCCAGTGCCGACACAGCGTGCGGGCAGTGCGCCGTGAAGCGCAGTACGGTATAGGCGCCGTCGCTATGCCGATCGATCAGCTGCGCTGCGGGCGCGGCGCTGCAGACTTTTCCATCCGAGGCGAGTTTGAGATGCGATAGCGCATATGCAGCGATGTCGGCATGGCGGGTGCGTACTTCGCCCCAGGTGATCGCGCCGTCCTGATCGGCATCCAGCGCGAGCGCAAGATCGAGATCGCGCAAGGCGACATCCCATTGGCCCTGCACCTCAGCGCCAGCAACCTCCAGCGTGAGGTAGCTGTCGCTCGGCTTATGTCCATACGCAAGTGCACTCGTTGCCACGAGCACACAGGCCAGCAGGATGCGCAGCATGAGTCGATGACTTCCACGATTGAATTGATCCTCCCCACGCCTCGATACGAAGCGATGCCTGTGTTGGATGCAGAACTCGAAACTGAGTTGGATGCCGCGACGAAACCGCGAACCTGTGCGCAGCTCGCGCCGGCGTTTGTCGCCGGCAGGAAACGTCGGCGAGTAGATTACAGAAGACTGTTAGTCGCTCATTTGAACACGTGCAGCGCGGTGCGATGGCGCTCGATGAAACTCCAGTCGTATGTCACGCCGAGCCCCGGCCCCTGCGGAACCGGAAAGCAACCGTCTTTGCCGACGCCGGCCAGCTCGTCGGTGTATTCGTCCGCATAAACCGGCGGCAAGGCGTTGCCGCACTTCGGGCCGACGAGCGCGAGCTCGTAGAAGTTCGCGTTGCGAATGGCAGCCATGCAATGCCGATGCGCGGGCCCGGGCGCGTGAATCTCGACATCGAGACCGAAGGCTTCCGCAAGATGCGCGATCTTCATCGTGCCGGTTATGCCGAGATCGTATTCGGGATCGGCGCGAACATAATCGGTGCCGTCGCCGACGATGAAGTCCGCTTTGGGCTCGAGGCCGCGCACGTGTTCCGTCTGCAGCAGCGGCGTCTTGATGAACTGGCGCAGCTTGCGATGCGCGTGAATCGACACGCCGGTGTCGCGAAACGGATCTTCGTACCACATGAAGCCCGCGTCGTCGCACGCTCGCCCCACGGTGACAGCGTCGGAAAAAGTGCGCAGCTCGCACGCAGGGTCCAGCATCAGTTTCATCTTGCCGCGGAAGCTGTTGCCGAGTGCCAGCACTGCTTCGACTTCCTCGGCGACGTTGCCTTCGCACCAGCCGTGCATTTTGAACGCGCGAAATCCTATCTCGTAGCATTGCTGCGCGAAATCGACATATGCTTGCGGCGACGACAGACCGCCGTTGCGATCACCGTGATAGCTGCTGGCATACGTGGGCAACCGTGTGCGCCAGCCGCCGAGCAGCTTGTAGACCGGTAGCCCCGTGGTCTTGCCGGCCCAGTCCCACAGTGCGATGTCGAGCGCGCCGTAGCCCATGTGATCGTACTGGCGCAGCGCGCGCTTGCAGAAGTCGTAGATGTGCTCACGATGATGCGCGTCGTGACCAAGGAGATGCGGCGCCAGCACCATCGTCTGGCTGAGCGCGATCGTGCTGCCGCCCCATTGCGCGACGTACTCGCCGCGTGCACCGTCGGCGGTTTGGATCACGACGGCGTATTTGCTGACCGGCAGCGCGCCGCCGGGCTGATACACCATGTTGAAGCCGCTCGAATCGAAGCCGAGGTTGGCAATCGACGAAGTGAATTCATGGATCTCAACGCGATCGATTTTGCTCATGGGTAGCGGAGTATAGATGGGTGATGGTATAGACGCGCTGGCGAATCGGATCGTCTGCGCTAGCGTTGAACCGCGTTGACTCCGCAGACCGTGCACGCTGGATCTTTGCTCAACCGTACCGTGCGAATCTGCATGCTTAGAACATCCAGGAGAAGAAGGCGGCCCTGCAGCGGCTCGCCAATTTCCATGATGACTTTGAGCGCCTCGCCGGCTTGGATGGAACCGACCACGCCGACCAACGGTGCAAACACGCCCATCACCGCACAGCGCATTTCCTCGAGGTCACCTTGTTCGGGAAACAGGCAGTGATAGCAGGGACTATCCGCTCGCCGCAGATCGAACACGGCCACCTGGCCGTCGAAACGCACGCCGGCACCCGATACGAGCGGTTTCTTGTAGCGAACGCACGCGCGATTGATTGCATGACGCGTGGCGAAATTGTCGGTGGCATCCAGCACGATGTCGCAGTCGGCAACGATCTGGTCGAGACGATCGCCCGCGAGTCGCTCGGCAATCGTATCGACCCTGACTTGCGGATTGATTCGCGCCAAGGTATCGCGCGCCGAATCGACTTTCAGCTTGCCGATCGAGTCGCTGTTGTGGATGATTTGGCGCTGGAGGTTGGTGAGGTCGACGGTATCGTCATCGCATAACGTCAATCGTCCGATGCCGCTCGCGGCAAGGTAGAGCGCCGTCGGCGATCCGAGCCCTCCGGCACCGATGATCAGCGCGTGTGCTGCCATCAGCTTCTGCTGGCCTTCGATGCCGATTTCCGGCAGCAGAATGTGCCGGCTGTAACGCAGCAGTTGCAGATCGTCGAGGTCTACGTTGGGATCGGGTGCGCCCATGAACTTGGCTCATTGCAACTCGAATAGTTGCGAGCACTATACTGGACTGCGTGAGGCTTGCACGCGCCGCACGGACGCGCCGCGAGGGCAAAAAAAAACCGGCGGACGCTAGCGTCCGCCGGTTTGGAAAAACCCGTGGCGTTTATCGGCTCACAGTCTGGAATCCCTTGAGCAGGGTTAGCACCTTGCTCAGCTGGTAGTCCTCCTGCGAGCCATAATTCGGACGCTCGACTTTTGCCGCTTTCTCGACGGGCTTGGCTTCGCTTGTCGTTCGGTCGCCGGGCTTTTGCTCGGCCATCGCAGTAGTCCTGCCGACTGTTTGGACGGCCGCCGCAACTTGTTCCGGATTCGACAGGTGATGCTCCAGATCCGACTCGCGCACACGCGTGACCGTTGCCGCTATAGGGTCCGCCGTTTCACTTACCGCAACATCGGGCGTAATACCCTTGGCCTGAATCGAGTGACCACCCGGGGTGAAGTAACGTGCGGTGGTGAGCTTGATCGCGGTGTTGTTGACGAGTGCCAGGGTCGTTTGCACTGATCCTTTGCCGAACGTCTGCGTACCGGCAATTGTCGCGCGCTTGTGATCCTGCAGCGCGCCGGCAACGATCTCGGATGCTGAAGCAGAGCCGCCGTTGACCAATACCACCAGCGGTACTGACTTGACCGACGTCGGCAGGCGTTTGAGGTAGTCGTCTTTGCTGCCGCGTAGGTAGTACTCGGCGGATGCGCGCAAGTGACGGGTGTACTCCTCGTTGCGTCCATCCAGGTCGACGACCGGAACATCAGGCGCGAGGAACGCTGCAGAAACCGCTACTGCCGAGCTGACCAAACCGCCCGGGTTGTCACGCAAGTCGAGCACGAGTCCGCGCAGTGGCTCACCGTTTTGCCGATATAGCGCTTCGATCGCCAACGCGAGCTGTTCGGGCGTGTGCTCCTGGAATTGCGTGAGACGAACGTAGCCGTATCCCGGTTCGAGCAACTTCGACTTCACGCTCTTCACGCGAATGAGAGCGCGTGTCAACGTCATCGTCAGCGGATTCGCTTCGCCTTTACGTAGAATCGTCAGCAAGACGCTGGTGTTGGGTTTGCCGCGCATCAGGCTCATCGCTTCGCGCAGCGGCAGGCCTTTGATTTCGGTGTTGTCGAGTTTGCTGATCAGATCGCCTGCTTGCAGGCCGGCGCGTGATGCGGGTGTGTCTTCGATCGGCGAGATGATTTTGATCAATCCATCTTCCATGTCGACATCGACACCGAGACCGCCGAACTCACCTTGCAGATCGGAGCGCCAGTTGCCTAACGCATCGCTGTCTAAAAATGACGAGTGCGGATCGAGTCCGGCAATCATCCCTTTGATCGCCTGTGATACCAGTTTCTTTTCGTCGATCGGATCGACGTAAGCGTTCTTGATGCGTCCGTAAGCTTCGATCAGCGCGCGAAGCTCCTCGCTTTGCGGCGCGCCGGCAGGGTCGGCGTGTACGGGGAAAGAAACTGCAGCGAGAAGCGCGACGCTCGCGGTAAATCGCCAGAGTCCGCCGGCAGTCAGTGTTCGGCTGCGGCGACGCGATGAAGCCGCGCCTGTGGGCGCGTGGTTGAGAACGTGAACTCTGTCGCAATCTGTTGTGCCGCGACTACTGAAGTCGCACTCTGAGGCGTGCTGCATCTGAGACCCCCCCGGGCGTTCTGGACACGTTGAACACTTGTCTGCGAAGAGGATCCGGTCTGAAGTGTTGACGATCTTCTTCCAGCACAAAAATTACGTTGGCCAACTACTGTTGGGTACGTGCTTCTCAACGCAAAAGGTGTTCCAACGAGAAAGTACAACAGCAGCGGCGGGACGGGAAGACCAGGAGCGTGTTTTCTGCCCTAGAGCGGTGCGAAGCGCAGGCAGCGGTGCACAAAAAAAGCCGGCAAGAGCCACTTGCCGGCTTTTTTGCTCCGATTTAATTCTAGCGCTTACTGAGAATCTGCAGACCCTTGAGCAGGTTGAGCGCTTGAGTCATCTGATAGTCCCCCTTGGATCCGAGCTCAGCGGGTTCTGCTTTGTCGCCGGGCTTGTTTTCCGCACCCGGCTCTTTCGCTGGCTTCGGCGCCGACGGCTTTGGCGTTTCCAACGTCGGTGTGTCTTTGTCGGTTGGATTAGACAAGTGACGTTCCAGATCGGCTTCACGCATCCGCAATGCTGGATCGATTTCCGCGATCGTTGCTTCTTCGACCAGGATATCCGGCACGATGCCCTTTGCCTGAATCGAACGGCCGTTCGGCGTGTAGTAGCGCGCCGTGGTCAGCTTGATCGCCGTGTTGTTGCCGAGCGGAAGGATAGTCTGCACCGAGCCTTTCCCGAATGTGTTGGTGCCCATTACGATGGCGCGCTTGTGATCCTGCAGAGCACCCGCCACGATCTCGGAAGCAGATGCCGATCCGCCGTTCACCAGAACAACCATCGGCACCGTCTTGATCGAAGCCGGCAGACGTTTCATGTAGTCATCCTTGCTGCCGCGCAAGTAGTACTCACTCGAGGCATAAAGACGCATCTTGGAATCATCTGTGCGCCCATCGGTGTAGACGACCAGTGATTTCTCCGGGAGGAAGGCGGCAGACACTGCAACAGCGGCATTGAGCAATCCACCTGGATCGTTGCGCAGATCAAGGATGAATCCTTTCATCTGACCGTTGTTCTGTTTCCACATCGATTCGATCGCGGCTGCCAGCTTCT
>JBDTMS010000236.1:0-6514 GCA_039934195.1 Betaproteobacteria bacterium | reverse complement strand
TTGCAACGGGCCTATGGTCTCTCGTTCGCGCCGCTCGCCTTAGCGCTGTGCATCGTCGCGCTCGGCAATCTGGTGGGTAACGTATTCGGCGGCCGCATTGCCGATCGCGCAAGATCGCGCGGTGCGGTGTTCGCCGGCGCACTCATCCTTACCGCGGCGCTCGCCATTCCGACATTGATGTGGCAACCCGGTATCGCGATTTCCGTCGCGCTCGGATTTGCCTATTCATTCGTCAACGCGCTCGGACGTCCCTCGCTGATGGCGACTTTGTCCGACGTGCCGAGCGATCTGCGTGGCGCATTGTTCGGCCTCAACGTTACGATGGCGAGCATCGGCTGGCTGCTCGCCGGCTCTCTGGGCGGCTGGCTGATCGCGGCGGCTGGCTTCGTCGGCGTCGGTGCATTTTGCGGTGTAATTGCGGTGCTCGGTGCGAGCCTCGCCCTGGCAAGCGTTCCCGCGCGATTGCCGATCGAACCGATGCAGGTCAAGCCGGCAGCTAAATCATGATCGCCGCGGCCGGCGTTATCATTCGAAACCGATAAACTAGCGAGCGCATTTTTCGTCAATATGGACAACTTCAGCGCATCTCAGCAAATCACCAAGCCCGCACGGCGCAGCGAATACGGCATCGTCGCAGCTCAACATGGGCGCGCGGCAAGCATCGGCGCCGACATTCTTGCTCGTGGCGGCGACGCGGTAGACGCCGTCGTTGCAACGTCGTTTGCGCTCGGCGTGCTCGAGCCCTGGATGAGCGGCATCGGCGGCGGCGGTGCGATGGTGTTGTATCGCGCCGCGGAGAAGCGCTTCCACGTTATCGACTTCGGCATGCGAGCACCCGCCTCCCTCGATCCGACGCGCTACGCGCTATCGGGGGAAGGTGTCGTATCGGATTTATTTCCGTGGCCGCGTGTCGTCGATGACCGCAACGTGCACGGTCCGAATGCGATCGCGGTGCCTGGTGTCGTCGACGGCATGCGTGTCGCGCACGAGCGTTTTGCCAAGCTACCGTGGCACATGCTGCTCGAGCCCGCGATAGCGTGCGCGGACGATGGACTGCTGATCGACTGGTTCGCGGTGGAAAGCATTGCCAGTGCCGCGGCCGATCTCAATCGCTACGCCGCCAGCCGCGAGACATTCCTGATCGACGGCTTGCCGCCTACGCCGGCGTGGTCCGCGCGAACCGAGATTCGATTGCAGCAACAGCGCCTAGCGCACACGCTCAGCCGCCTGGCGGAAGCGGGCCCGCGCGATTTATACGACGGCAAGCTCGCGCATTCGATCGCCGGTGAAATTCAGGCGGCCGGCGGTACGCTCACGGCGCAGGATCTCGCTGACTACCGCGCGCAAGAACGCGAGCCGCTGATGATCGACTATCGCGGCGGCCGCGTGGCCGCAACGCCCGAGCTCACCGCCGGGCCGACTTTGGCCTATGCGCTGCACGCGCTGAGCGAGCAGCTCACACCAGGCGTCATGCTCGATGCGGCGGCATACACCGCTTACGCGCAATGCTTGCAGACCGCTTATGCATATCGGTTATCACGCATGGGCGATATCGATGGCAGCCGCGCACCGGGTTGCACATCGCACTTCTGCGTGGTCGATCGGCACGGCAACATGGCCGCGGTAACGCAGACGCTGCTGTCCATTTTCGGTTCGCGATTGACCTTGCCGGAAACCGGCGTGCTGATGAACAACGGCATCATGTGGTTCGATCCCGAGCCCGGCAAGCCCAACTCGCTCGGCGCAGGCAAACGTTGTCTGACCAACTACACGCCGATCATCGGTGAGCGCGGCGATGATCGCTTCGCGCTGGGCGCATCGGGTGGACGCCGCATCCTGCCGGCCGTCATGCAGCTGCTATCGTTTCTCACCGATTACGGCATGACGTTGCACGATGCCTTTCACACGCCGCGCATCGATGCGAGCGAAGGCGATCTGGTCATCGGCGATGCGCTGCTCCGCTCGCATATTCACGCTGCGCTGGCGGCGCGCTTTCCTTATGTACAGATGCGCAGGCAGACATTGCCATTCAAGTTTGCGTGCCCGACCGGCGTGCTGCGAACAGGCGAGGTCAACTGGGGAGCAGCCGAGCTCGGATCGCCGTGGGCAGACGTTGCGTGCCAGACCGTGCCGCTTTAAGATTTTCGGCACGCGCCGCTCTGAGATCTTGACCGCGTCCGGGCTTGAGATTTGATCACGCGCCGCTTTGGGACGTGCGGCGTCTCAATGCCCGGCCCCGTCCGCAGAAGCAGACACGTAAACTTCGGCGGAGCGCCGCGCAATAAAGCGCCCACCGCCGAGCTTCCCTTCGCCGAACAAGCCGACGAAAAACGCGTAGGTGTCGTCCCATTTGTGGAAATGCTCGGCGCCGAATTTTGCGACGGTGTCCTGCTTCAGCCCGCGGTACATCGCCAACCGCTGAATCAGAATGCGTGCCCACTCCGCGCTGAGATCGGTCCAGCGCACTTGCGCATGTGCGCGCTCGCGCAGCAGCGCCGCGTAGCCGTCGATTGTCTCCAGCGTGGGAAACGTCATCTCGCTCTGCAGACGTTCGAGCTCGAGCTGCGACAGCTCCGGGCACCGCAGAATATCGGTGAACGCAATGACGCCGCTGGCTTTCAGTACGCGCGCGCATTCCGAAATCAACCGCGGCTTGTCCGGCACGTGGCACCACGCTTCTTGCCCGATCACCACATCGAAGGTCGCGTCTTCGAACGGCATATCGAGCGCGTTGCCGTGGCGGAAATCGACGAGGCGGTCCAACCCGGCGAGTTTGGTCAGACGCTGCGCGCCGTAAAAACGGCTTTCGGTAAAGTCGAGCCCGGTCACTTTGCAACCGATGCGATGCGCAAGATAGCGCGCCGGCCCGCCCATGCCGCTACAGACATCCAGCACGTGATGGTCGGGGCGGATGTCCGCCTGCGCGGCAAGAATATCGTTCGCCGCGATACCGCCGAAGTGATCTTGATCGTGGTCCTTGAGAATCTCTTCGCTGACGGTGTCGAGTGCGATGCCTTGGCTTTTCAACGCATGCAGAATCTGCTCTTCGTTGATTGGATGCGCGTCGTAGAACGCCGTAACGCCGGCGATTTGCTCCGCTTCGGATGGCATGCTGGTGCTCAAGCGCCGAAGCCGTCCGCGACGCTGACATCGATCAGATTCGGCCCGCCGCTCGCAATTGCCTGATGCAAAACGCCGGGGATGTCGGCCGGATCGGTCACGCGCTGCGCGGGCACGCCCAGCGACTGCGCAAGCGCGACGAAATCGATTTCAGGATCGCGCAGATCCATGCCGATGAAGCGATCGTTGCCGCGCCTTGCCATCTGCCGCTCTTTCAAGATGCGGTAGCTGCGATTGTTGGGAATCACATAGGTGATCGGCCGCTTCAGATGCGCTGCGGTCCACAGCGCCTGAATGCTGTACATCGCGCTGCCGTCGCCGACGATAGCCACCACCGGACGATTTGGCAGTCCCACGCTGATGCCGACCGCACCCGCCATCGCAAAGCCGATGCCGCCGGACGCTAGGCCGTAAAAACCTTGTGCATCGCGAAAGCGCAGAAGGCTCGGCAAGGAGAACGTGGAGGTCAACCCTTCTTCGACGACGACGACATCCGCCGGCACCGTATCGCTGATGTGCATCATCAGCACGCGCGGATCCATCGGCCGCGCCTGCGATGCTTGCTGCAGCGACGCGGTCAACTGCGCGCGTTTCGCCGTCCAATTGCTGCAAGCAATGTCTTTCAGCTTTTGCGCGGCCGCACTCTTGCGCTCCGCGCTCATCTTCGCGCGCAGCACCGGAATCAGCGCACGCAGCGATTCGCCGACATCGGCTTTGATCGCGATCTCCGCGGGATAATTTTTTCCGAGCTCCCAATCGCGTTCGTTGATCTGTATGATCGCCGCGCCGTCCGGCATTGCGTCGATCGCGCTGTAGACGGACATGCGCAACACGTCGGCGCCGAGAAATACCAGCACGTCATGTGGCTGCAGCGCGGCGCGCACTTGCTGTTGGTTGCGTGTGAGCGAACCCATGAACGCCGGATGGTCCGACAAAAAATGGGCGGCGTACGGCACGGTCTGCTGAAACACCGGTGCCCCGAGGGTTTCGGCGAGATCCGCCGCTTCACGCAACGCGTCTCGCGTCGCCAGCTCGTGGCCAGCGATAAGTGCGGGATTTTTCGCACGCAGCAAGCGATCTGCAAGCTGGCTCAATGCCGCGTCGGATGGACGCGTCCGCGTATCGACGCGCGTCGGCGTGCCGAGATCGAGCGGACCTTCCGCGTCGAGAATATCGCCCGGCAAACTGATAAACACCGGCCCGGTCGGCGCTGTGGTTGCAACCTTTGCGGCGCGATGCACGATGCGCGGTAGATCTTGCAAGCGCGACACTTCGATGGCCCACTTCACCATCGGTTGCGCGATCGGCACCAGCGGGTCATACAACAACGGCTCGGTCAGTCCGTGTCCGAGCTCTTGCTGACCCGCCGTGATCAGCATCGGCGAACCGTAGAACTTCGCGTTGTACAGCGAGCCCATCGCATTGCCCAAGCCGGGCGCGACGTGCACGTTGCACGCAGCCAGTCGGCCCGACGCGCGTGCGTAACCGTCGGCCATGGCGACGACGATCGCCTCTTGCAGACCGAGGATGTACTCGAGACCCGGATGCTCGACCAGCGCATCCATAATGGCGAGCTCGGTCGTGCCCGGGTTGCCGAACAAGTGGTCGACGCCTTCGTCCTGCAGCAGTTGCAGAAACGCCGAGCGGCCGGTGATCGTTGCGGAGCGGGCGAGCGAGTGTGGAAATTTCGGTTCGTTCATGAGCGGAAGCTTTTTTCAGTGAGGACGCCAGTGGCATCGGGACAAGGTCACTGATGCGAATTGTTGTGGATCAGGAAATCTTCCCCGCTCGTCGTCGATCAGGGCATCACGTGCGATAGTGCCGCAACGCGCGGCGCTCCGCTCGCAGTGCCGCCTCTTTCGGCGTCTGCTGGCCTGTGCACGCTTCCGCAAACATATCGACGACGACGAAATCCGCGGTGACCGCCGCCGACCCTTTGCCGAGCTTACCGGCGTAGCCGAAGTGGCGAATGTTCTTGATCACGTCGCGGTAGTACATCCGTTGCGGATCTTCGCTCCACATCGGATTCGATTCGTATGCACGCAGCGGATGCGATATATAGCCGATGGAAGCCGCTTGCCACGGCTCGTACTGCTCCTTCTCCATCAGGAATCGCAGATACTCTTTGGCGGCGTTCGGATATTTGGAATACTTGAACACGAATGCAGGAAAGACGATGCCGGCGCGCGAGCCCGCATGGCTCGGCCCGGCCGGCAAATATTCATGGCGGATGTCGGCCCCAAGCGCCTTCATCTTCGGGTCCGGGCTGGTCTTAGCAGCGTAGTAAATCGAAATGCCGTTCAACGTGAGACCGATCTCGCCCGCGAGAAATGCCTTGTTGTTGCTCGGATCCAGCCACGACAACGTGCCGGGTATGAAGGTTTGATACAACTCTTTCGCGTATTCGAGCGCGGCGATCGTCTCTTTGGAGTTGATCGCGACTTTCGTATCCGGATCCGCAAGCCGGCCGCCGTACTCCCATAAGATCCAGTTGACCCAGCCGGTCGCGTCGCCGGTCGCATGACCGAGCGCAAAACCTGCCGGCGTGCCTTTCGCCTTGAGCGCTTTGCACAGTTTCAGAAGTCCGTCGGTATCTTTCGGGAACCTATCGAAGCCCGCAGCGTGCAGCATGCTTTCGCGATAGACCATGGCGCCGCCGCCTGCGCCGGTGGGCAGCGCGATCCAGCGGCCTTCATGCATGCCGTAATCACGGCAGGCGTCGAACCAGCCGCCGTATTTTTTTCCGAGATAGTCGATGAGATCGCTAAGGTCGATAAGCTGGTTGGGATACAAATGCGGATCTTCATCGGTCGCCATGATGATGTCCGGACCGGCGCCGACGTTAGCGGCAACCGCAGCTTTCGGTCGTACCTCTTCCCAGTTCTCGCTGTCGACGCGCACTTCGACACCGGTGAGCTGCGTGAAGCGCTTCGTGTTGATCATGAACTGGTCTTCGTCGCCTTGGACGAAACGCTTCCAGCGCAGCAGCCGCAAGGACGCGCCCTTTTCCGGCTGCCATTTGATTTGCGAAGACTCTGCTGCGCGTAGATCGCTCAGCGCACCCAGTGCAGCCGCCGCGCCGGTAGTAGTTAGAAAACGCCGTCTGCTAAACGTGGTCATGCAGTCTTCTCCCTGAATCCGATCGCTTCGAGCGAGCGTGGTTTTGTCGGGACTGTTTCAGGGATGTTACGCCTGACAGCCGCTTTCTACCGGGCGGTGCCGCGCATCGTTACGTTCGACGCGAGCACGCGGGCGGGCCGCACACGATGGACATCAAAAAAAAACGACACAGCCGGCGGGCGGCTGTGTCGTTGTGCTAAGAAGTGGTTTGCAGCAGCCGTTCGTCAGTGCTTCGTCACCACCAGGCCGGCGCCGACTGTGGTAAACAGCGTAG
>JBDTMS010000235.1:0-6563 GCA_039934195.1 Betaproteobacteria bacterium | reverse complement strand
CGCTTTCATTGGACCCTGTTTACGGCAGGGCCACCGACAAACTTAAGCTATGCGCCCGGCAAGCCTGTCGACTTGCCGTCACTAGAACGTACGAGCGTTAAATCCGCCTAACAACCATCGGCACGTTTCTTAATTACACCACATCGCTGACGAAAATTCCGCTCTGATTTTAGCGCAGCCGATGCCGTCGTTCATCTAACCTCGACAATACCGGGGCCCTGAACGATGCCTCTGATCAGCTTGCCCGAAGCGCTGCGCACCTGCACTGGTTCGCCCTGGCCTGCGCTACCCAGGGCGCGGCCCTCGGAGCTTACTCGCAACCCGTCTCCGACGAAAATCACGCGCACCGATTGGCCCTGGAACACCACTACTACACCGCGCAGCATATCCGAGCGCACCGGCATACCGCCGGCGATCTGCCCGACCGCGGTTTTACCGTACACGCTGCGCACATCGGTCAGTACACCACGCGGCAGTTGCGTGAGATCGAGGCTTTGCAGCATCACGTCGTCTGCTTTCAACACTTGTCCGCGTGGGACCGCGCGCGTCGCGACCACGACGTCGGTCCAGACGTGCACTTGCACCGGCACGAACAGTGACCATTTATCGGGCGCCTGACAGCGAACACCGACGGTACTGTTACCCCACAAACGCGCGCCCGTCGGCAGGAACGCTTCGAGACTATCGCAGCGAGTCAGCGTGAGTCGCGGGTCGATCGCCGGGGCGCTGATTTCGAGCCGGCCCGGGAGGCCATTCGTCTGTGCCCGCACGAACGCATCGACCACGCGACTTATAGCGGCGGGATCCTGCGGCTGCGGCATCGCCGATGCAGCGCTGAGAAATGCCGCCAAACCGATACCCATCGTTAGCAAATGGCGCTTCATCGCTTTTTTGTAGTTGGTGTGCGGTGGCGGATTCTAACTAAACCGCGCCCCTCGGCCTATAAAGTCTTGCGTCGGACAGACGTTAACTTGTTTCGCCGGGCGCTCTACCATTTCTTCTCCATTCGTAACGCTGGTTCGCCTAACATCCGGCTCGCATGGCAAACAACGCAAACCCCATCGACGTCGCGCGCGAAACACTGAAAGTTCTCGTCGCCAGGCGTATTGCGCCCACGCCCGCGAACTATCAGCGAATCTATCACGAGATTTCCGGCTCGCCGCCTGACGCTGCGGCAGACGTCGATGCGCGTGTAGTCGAGGCGCTGCTAGAGAGCGCGGCCGCCAATCCGAACGTCCCTGGCCTCACTGCGATCGCGCAGGCGGCGCGCGAGAAGGATTGGCCGGCGCTGGGTGCTGCCGCCGCCAAGTTGAGCGCAACGGCGCCCGCGCCCTCAGCCAAACAGCCGTGGGCACCCCTGATTCGCGACCTTCTGCGCCAGCTCGAAGTACGGCAAACCGGCGTCAGTCTGACACGCAAACGCGATGGGCTCGAACGTCTACTGATTACATTTGGTTCAGACGCGTCGTTGCACGACAAGTTGCAGTCGCTGGTGCGGTCCTGGGCGGAGAATACCGAACCTGCCGGCACGGAGAAAATTCGCGAGCCGGAGCTGACTCCCTCGGCAGAAGCGCGCGTGGCCGAGGCAGCTCCGATCTCGAAGTCGCCACCGCAACCCGAGAACATCAGGCAGCTCAAGGATTTGTTCGCGCAAGCGCTGGAGCTTGGCGTTGCCGCGCGCTTGGAGCAATCGCCGGGACTTGCGGATGAGGCGCGCGCATTGGCGCAGCAATGGCGAGTTGCGCAGGGCGCCGACGCGGTCGCGAAGCTGGCCGCGCAGGTCAAGCAGTTCTGGTATCGGCTGGAGATGAACGGCGAGAACGACGCGGAGTTGCTCACTTCGCTGCGCCGCCTGCTCGGTTTGCTGGTGAACAACATCGGTGAGTTGGTGGAAGACGATCAATGGGTGAGCGGACAGCTCGCGGTGATCAGCGACGTGATCAATCAGCCGCTGAGCTCGGAGAGCATCAACCTCGCCGAGCGCAGCTTCAAACAAGTCGTCTACAAACAAAGCATGCTCAAGCACAGCTTGCGTGAGGCCAAGGCGACGTTCAAGAACTTGATCACCGTATTCGTCGAGCGGCTGTCGGAGATGACCAGCAGCACGGCCGGCTATGAAGGGCGCATCGAGACCTACGCGATGCGCCTCAAGCAAACCGATGAGTTGCCGGCGCTGCAGTCGATCGTCAACGATCTTATGACCGACACGCGCAGCATGCAGGCTGACATGGTTCGCCGGCGCGACGAGATGCTCGAGGCGCGCAAGCAGGCGGAGCTCGCAGAAGAGCGAGTAAGGATGCTGGAACTAGAGCTACGCCAGGTAAGCGAGCAAGTGCGCGAAGATCAGCTTACCGGCATGCTCAACCGGCGCGGCCTGGACGATGCTATGCAGCGCGAGCTGTCGCGCTCGGAGCGGCGTCAAATACCGTTGTGTGTGGCGATTTTGGACCTGGACAACTTCAAGAAGCTGAACGACACCTACGGCCACCAGGCCGGCGACGAAGCGCTGGTACATTTGTCCAATGTCGTCCGCTTGACCCTGCGTCCCACCGACATCGTGGCGCGCTATGGCGGCGAAGAATTCATCATCTTGTTCGGCGATACTCAGATCGAGGCCGCAGTCGAGATCATGCGCCGGCTGCAACGCGAGCTGACCAAGAAATTCTTCCTGCACAACAACGAGCGCCTGCTCATCACGTTCAGCGCCGGGGTCGCCGCCCTGCGGACCGGCGACACCCAGGACACCGTGTTCGACCGCGCCGACAAGGCTATGTATCAGGCCAAGCTGGCGGGCAAGAACCGCGTCGTAACCGCCGAAGAATAGTCAGCGTTTGCCCGAAGCCGATTCTGACCGGCTCGCTCTGCCGGCTGTTTTTGCCGCCTGACCGGCAACCCCCATCCGCTCGTAGCGCACGCTCAGGCTTCCGACAAGTCTGTGAAAACCCGCGCAAGTCACTGACCGAAAAGCGTTGCCGCGCGCGCCCAACCCGTGGCACACAAGCTGCGAAAGAACCCCCCGTACCTCAACTGGATTGGCTCAAATGCTTAACGGTCTCGATCAGTATCTTGCGAAAGGAACGGCGGCGCTCGATTTACGGGTCCAGCGCAGCGAGGCACTCGCCTCCAACATCGCGAATGCCGACACGCCGAACTACAAAGCGCGCGACTTCGACTTCGCTGCCACGCTGCGTAGCAAGATCAACGGCGGCAAAGTTGCTAACGCACCGTTGGCGTTGATGCGCACTTCCGCGCAACACTTTGCCAGCACCTCCGGCAGCGTCGGCGGCGCCAATCTGCAGTACCGCAATCCTGCACAGTCGAGCATCGATGGCAACACTGTCGAGCTCGATGCCGAGTTGACCCGGTTTACCGACAACGCTGTGCACTACCAGGTTGACCTTACATTCGTCAGCGGCCAGATCAGCGGCTTGCAACGTGCGATAACGGGTCAGTAAGCCAACCGCATATCTAGATAGAGGCACTACATCATGTCCATATTCAGTGTGTTCGACATCGCCAGCTCGGCGATCACCGCGCAGTCGCAGCGGTTGAACGTCGTCGCGAGCAATCTTGCCAACGCAGACAGCGCGGTGTCTGCCGATGGCACGCCGTATAAAGCGAAACAGGTGGTGTTTACGGCAACCCAGCTCAGCAAGGGCGCGCAGGGTATGGGCGTTCGCGTCACCTCGGTGATCGACGATCCATCGCCGGCGCGTCTGGTGTACGACCCCAAACACCCGCTCGCCGATGCCAACGGTTACGTAACCATGCCCAACGTCAACATAGTCGAGGAGATGACCAACATGTTATCGGCCTCGCACGCATACCAGACCAACCTGGACATGATGAATACCGCCAAGAACCTGCTCATCAAAACGCTCGCCCTCGGGCAATAACCTCGACTACTAGGAATCAAAGGATATCGTATGGCTGCTTCAACCAACTCCATCGCCGGCCCGGATAACGCCTTCATCCAGAATCTGATGAAAACGACGACCGAAAAGCAAACCGCCACCGGCGCGGTGCAGGATCGCTTCCTCAAGCTGCTGATCACGCAGATGCAGAACCAAGATCCATTGAATCCAATGGACAACGCGCAGCTGACCAGTCAGATCGCGCAGATCAGCACCGTGAGCGGCATCGACAAGCTCAATACGACGATCGGCGACATGTCGAGTGCGTTTTCCGCTTCCCAGTCGCTACAGGCAAGCACGTTGATCGGTCACGGCGTGCTGGCTAAGGGCGATAGCCTTGAGCTTGACCAGGGCCTTGCGGTCGGCGGTGTCACGCTGACCGAACCCGCGGATAGCATCAGCGTGTCGATCATCAACAAAAAGGAAGAAACCGTACGCACCTTGGAGTTGCCGGGGCATGCCGCTGGGATCGCGCAGTTCGCCTGGGACGGCAAGACCGATGGCGGTACCGACGCCGCGGATGGCAAATACACGTTCGCAGCGACTGCGGTGCGCTCCGGTCAAAAGATCGACTCGACGACTACGCTGGGCTTCGCTCGCGTGCAGAGCGTCACGCTCGGCACCGATGGCATGCAGCTCAACACCAGCAGCCTCGGCGCGCTGGGCATGAGCGACGTCAAACAAATTCTCTAACCCTCTACATCACTAGCTAGCAGGAGCACTAAGATGAGTTTCGAATCGGCCCTCAGCGGCTTGAATTCCGCGTCCAAAAATCTAGACGTGATCGGCAACAACGTATCGAACGCAAGCGTCGTCGGCTTCAAAGGATCGCAGGCGCAGTTTGCCGACGTGTTCGCCAATTCGCTCATCAGCGGCTCCTCGAACCTGGTGGGCATCGGATCGAAAGTGGCAGCGGTAGCCCAGGGCTTCAGCCAAGGCAATATCTCCAGCACCAGCAACGCGCTCGATATCGCCATTAACGGCCGCGGTTTCTTCCGCATGGACGACAACGGCGTCGTCGCGTATTCGCGCAACGGTCAGTTCCACTTCAACAATCAGGGCTACATCGTCAACGACCGCGAGCTCAAGCTCACCGGCTACAACGCTGATGCCAACGGCAACATCGTGACCGCATCGCCGTCGCCGATCCAGATCTCGTTTTCGGACATCAATCCGCAAAAGACTACCGCGCTGACGATCGGATTGAATCTCGACTCGCGCGAAGCGGCTCCACCCACCGCGCTGTTTACTTCGACCGATCCGAACAGCTACAACCACTCGACCTCTGCCAGCGTGTTCGACACCCTGGGCAACCCGCACGTCCTGACGACTTATTACGCCAAGAATGCGACTGCGAATCAGTGGCAGGTTTATGGAACGATCGATGGTTCCCAGCTTGGTGCCGATATCGGCGCCGGTACCGTCGGCGGACTACCGGCGGGAGTAGGTCTGCCGGTTACCCTCAATTTCGACACCTCCGGCCGTTTGACGACCGCTATGCCGTTGAACGCTTCCGTGCCCAGCACCACCGGTTCGGTTACGCCGCTTGGGTTTACCGTCACCTATAACGGCTCTACCCAGTTTGGCTCTGCGTTCGGCGTCAATACGCTGGCGCAGGACGGTTTTGCGTCGGGTCGCCTTGCCGGCTTCAGTGTCGGCAACGACGGCATTATCGTCGGCAGCTATACCAGCGGGCAGACGCGCAATCTCGGCCAGCTGGTATTGGCAGACTTCCGCAATGCGCAAGGGCTGGCACCGCTCGGCAACAACGTGTGGGCTGACACGTCGGCTTCAGGCCTGGCGATCATCGGCACGCCGAGCAGCGGCTCCCTCGGTTCGGTGGCATCGTCGTCGGTGGAAGATTCCAACGTCGACTTGACCGCTGAGTTAGTCGCAATGATCACGGCGCAGCGCGACTACCAGGCAAACGCGCAGACGATCAAGACGCAGGATGCAATCCTGCAAACGCTGGTCAACCTCCGCTAGTAATACGCCGACTAGCGCAAAGCGAAATTGACCAGCCAATATGGATCGTCTCCTTTACGTCGCGATGAGCGGCGCCAAACACACGCTCGAGCAGCAAGCCGTGGTTGCCAACAATCTGGCCAACGCATCGACCAACGGCTTCAAGGCGGAGATGGCGTCGTTTCGTGCAACGCCCACGGTTGGGCCGACGTTGCCGACGCGTGCATACGTTGTCGATAACACGCTCGGCGCCGACTTCTCGCCCGGCGCAGTTCAACAAACCGGCCGTGAGCTCGACGTCGCGGTCAACGGTGCCGGCTGGATCGCGGTGCAAGCCGCAGATGGCACCGAAGCCTACACCCGAGACGGCAGTCTGCAGGTCAATGCCAACGGTCTACTGCAAACGCGCAATGGCCTCAACGTGGTGGGCGAAGGCGGAACTATCACCGTGCCGCCCAACAACACGGTCTCGGTCGGCGGAGACGGAACCGTATCGATCATTCCGACCGACACCGCGCCGACTGGTGTCGCAACCGCCGGTCGAATCAAGCTGGTCAACCCGCTCGAAGGCGATCTGGAACGCGGCGGCGATGGTTTGTTTCGGCTGAAGAGCGGCTTGCCCGCGCCCACCGATCCTAATGTGCAACTGGCGAGCGGTGTGCTCGAAGGCAGCAACGTGAGCAG
>JBDTMS010000234.1:0-6565 GCA_039934195.1 Betaproteobacteria bacterium | reverse complement strand
ATATCGGCCTGCACTTCTTTTGCTCTAGCGCGCGCCAACTCCGGCGTCGGCGTACAAAACGCGTGCACGGTCGGCTCGAGTTTCTCCATGCGTCCGAGTACGGCTTCCACCACTTCGACGGCCGACAATTCCTTCGAACGGATCTGTTTTGCGAGTGACACGGCATTCATGCTGCAGATTTCTTTGGCGCTGGACATGATTTGCGTAACTCCTATTCCGATAGCCGTCGAGGCAACGGCTCATGTTCGGGCTCGCCGTGCGCATCGAAGTGCAGCGCATTGCGAGCAAGGTTCGATCGCTGCCGGCGGTGCCTGCAACTGATCGTCGGATGAACTCCGTGCCGGTCGGACTGACGCCGCTACCGGCACCGCGTCCCCAGACACGAAGGAGGTGGGCGGGTCCGCTCGCCGCCCACGTATACATTATTTCATGGCTGGCTACATCTATGCGGCTGTCTGAATCGTTGTAGCTACCTTGGCATCCTGGCAGCTGTCTGGAGTCTTTTGTAGCTGTCTGAGAACCTTCGTAGCTGCCGGCGAACCAGCAGCCCGCGACCAGAGAATCAAACGCAAACCGAGCCTTCGCGTTCGTTTGGTCGGGGGCTTGAGCCGTGCTATGCCGGTTTACCTACCGGCCAGCGTGCACGCTCGCCCAGCGTCAGTAACCAGTAGGCGATCGCACCGACCAGGAAGGCGCATAGCGCCGTCGAAATCTGCGGCGCGCTGTTCTCCACCACAAACGCAGTGACCGAACCGATAGCCCACGCGATAAACGGCTTCGCGCGCCAGTCGCTGTCTATCTCGGCGCCGGGACGTACGAAGTAGAGGTCGACGATCATGATTGCGCCGATCGGGGGTACTAAAATCCCGAGCAGAGACAACCAGGGAATGAACAGCGCCCATACGTTTGCGGCTGCTATAGCAATACCGACCACGGCGAGGATCACCGCGTACATGCGCATGTGGCTCTTGGCGATACGCGACCAGCCCACCGATGCGTTGTACAGGCAATGCGCGCACACCGAGCCGAGATTGCACAACAAGAAGATGAACGCGAGCACTGCCAGCCACGGCATGTTCTGCGCGAGCAAGTAGCCGAACATGTTGTCCGAACCGAACGGTTGCGGATCCGGAAGCGCCAGCGCGGCCGTCATGATGCCGCCGACCAGCATCGCAAACAAATTGGCGAACGGAAACGCGCAGAACGTTGCGATCAGCGAGCCTTTGCCGTCTTTCGCCCAGCGGTTGAAATCCGCCGTTACCGTGCCGGCATCGATGAACAGCGTGAGCACGATGGTCAGGCCGATGCCGAAAGCCATCGGCATGTCGGGCTTGACGCCCGCATAGGAAAACACCGCGCCCCAGCCGACGTGCGAAGCGCTGTCGAGCGCGACCCAGCCGCCGAGAATGACGAACATCGGCACCGAGATCACGCCGATCCAGTGCAGGCCGCGGATGCCGACGAACGTGATGCCGAAATAAATCACCCCGGCGATGATCGTCATCAGCAGGTAATTCACGTCATACGCGGTGTGGATGAGATTGCCGGTGATGCCGGTTTGCACGGCGTACCAGCCCAGCAGCAAGGTTGCCAACAGCGCGGACGAAAAAATGTAGCCGCGGCGGCCGAACACAGTGCTGGACAACAGCGCGAAGTTCATACCGCGCTTGGTGCCGAGCAGACCGAGCGCGCCGACGTAGCCGAACATCATCAAGTTGCCGATGAGCATTGCCCACAGCGCACGTTGAAAGCCCATGCCGGCAACCATGATGGAGCCGGTCATCGCACCGGTGATGATCATCGGAAAGCCGATCCAGACCATGGACACCGAAAACGTGCTGCGACGCGCGCTGGGCGGCACTGCCTGATGCTCGTACTCACTGCCAAGTGCGTGATCGATTTCCGATTCGACCGCTTCGAGGGACCGTTCCCCCGCGGGTGAAGATGAAGCCATTGAAGTCTCCTAGTCAATTATTGTGGTTGCGTCTTGCCACTCACATCACTGAGCACATCACCGGGGGTGCGTTTGCAGGATAGCCGCAGCCCATGACAGGCGCAAGTGAACTCCTGTGCGCGTGCGCGGGGGCGCCCGCAATTAAATTGCCGCCGCCCGCGCGGACATTCGCATTGCATCTGCGCCGACCTCTTCGACCTCGAGCACCACTACAGTCTGCCCCGCAGCGACGGCGCGGCCTTCCTGACACAACACCTCGCGCACAATTCCCGCGCAGGGAGCACCGATGCCGATCTCCATTTTCATCGATTCCAGCACCACCAGCGTGTCGCCCGCGTCGACGCGATTGCCGATCTGCACCGGCACTTGCCAAACGTTGCCTGCGAGATGCGCATACACGCGGCGGAGGTTGTGCGGCAGACTCGGCTCGCGCATCGGTGCCGGTGTGCGATCCGCTAGATCGGTTTCGAGCTCGGCTTGTCCGGCGATTCGCCAACGTTCGCGCTCGGCGTCGAACGCCGCTTGCTGCGTGCGCTTGAATGCTGCGATCGATCGCGCGTTCTCGTGCAAAAAGCGATTGCATTGCGCCAGGCTGAACTGCGTTTCCTCGATGCGCAGTTGCAAGCGGCCGAGTGGAAAATCCTCGCGCAGCCGCAGGAGCTCGGTTTCGCTGACCGGATAGAAACGAATCTGATCGAAGAAGCGCAGCAGTCATGGTTTGCCGGGATGAAAATCCGCGGTGATGCGCCACGGATTCCACATCTGCACGGTGCGGCCGACGAACTGATAGCCGCCCGGCCCTTCCATGCCGTAGACGCAGAGATAAGCGCCGCCGATGCCGACCGCGTTCTCCGGAGTCCAGGTGCGCGCGGGATTGTATTTAGTCGTGACCAGACGATGCCGCGGATCGACCGGCGTCGCCACCGGCGCGCCCAGATACACATCGCCCAATCCGAGCACGATGTAGCTCGCGGCGAACACGATCTCGCGCACTTGCTCGATCGAATCGAGCCCGTTAATGCGGCGGATGAATTCGATATTGCTGGGACACCACGGCGCATCTTTGCGCACAGTCGTGCTGTATTTCTCGATCGCAAGCCGCGTCGCCGAATCATCCCAAGACAGCGGCAGATGCACCACGCGGGACGGCACTTGCATATCGTCGATGTCCGGCAGGTTCGCTTCCGCGCTCGCCAGCAGCTCTAGCAAACGCGGCAGCGTGAGCAGAGCATCGTCGAAATGCACCTGCAACGATCGAATGCCCGGCGTCAGATCGACGATACCGGCGACAGTGTGCGCCTCGAGCCAGCACATCAATGCGTGCACACGCATGCGCAGACCGAGGTCGAGCTTGAGCGGATCGTATTCCACCAGTAGATAACGATCGCCTGCCTGCCGATAGGTAACCACGGGACGCTGCGCGGTCTCGGCCTGCCGCGACACAATCGCGCTGTTACGCGAACTGCGTTCGCTGCTTTTCGCTGCGATCGGGAGCGCGGGCGGCGCCAGCGTTTCCAGTGTGCGCTCGGCTAACGATTGCGCCGCCGCAGCCCAGTCGCGATTCACCGCGTGAAAGCGCACCTTGTCGCCCGGCTTGAGCTGGCCGAGCTTCCACAGCTCCGCATTGACGATGACTGCGGGGCAGACGAAGCCACCGAGGCTCGGCCCATCGGGACCCAGAATGACGGGCATGTCACCGGTGAAGTCCAGCGCGCCGATCGCGTAGGCGTTGTCGTGTATGTTGGAGGGATGCAGCCCGGCCTCGCCGCCGTCGCTGCGTGCCCATTGCGGTTTCGGACCGATCAATCGCACGCCTGTGCGACTCGAGTTGTAGTGCACTTCCCATTGCGTCGCGAACAACGTCTCGATGTCACCCGGCGTAAAAAAATCCGGCGCGCCGTGCGGTCCATACAGCACCGCTAGGTCCCACTCGTTTGCATAGTGCGGAATGAGCACGGACGCGAGCGACTCGCCTGCGGTCACATCCGACGCACCGAGCGTGAGGCGCAGCATATCGCCGGTGCGCAGAACGCGGCCTGCGTGTCCGCCGAAACGGCCCAGCGTAAACGTGGATTTGCTGCCGAGATAGTCGGGCACTGCGAAACCGCCGGCGACCGCGAGGTAAGTGCGCAAACCGGGTCCGCGCACGGTGTCCAGCCCGAGCACCGATCCCGCTTTCACTGCATGCGTCGTCCACAGCGCGACCGGCACGCCGTCGAGTGTGGCGCCCATATCGGCGCCGCATATTGCAATCACCGCTTCGCAATGAAACTTGAGCGCCGATCCGCTGACGGTGCATTCGAGCGCGGCTGCGCCGGCGGAGTTTTTCACTAGCCGGTTGGCGAGCCGAAACGCCAGTGCATCCATCGGACCGGACGGCGGCACGCCGACGTTCCAATAGCCGAGCCGACCCGGCCAATCCTGGATGGTCGATTGCACGCCGGGCTCGAGCACCTCGACGCTATAGTTGTAGAACGCGAAATCCTGCAGGTAATGCGTCGTCGCGCGTCCGGCCGCGAAAATCGGCCCGGCGACAACTGCACGCAGATATTCGAGATTGGTTTGAATGCCGGACAAGCGCGTGTGTGCCAATGCGTCCTGCAAGTTCGCCAGCGCGTCGCTGCGCGTCGCCCCTTTGACGATGAGCTTGGCGAGCATCGGATCGTAGAACACCGGCACTTCGCTGCCGGTTTCGACCCAGGTTTCGATCCGCACATCGGCGGGAAACGCAACTTCGGTCAGCAGTCCGCTGCACGGCTGAAAATCGCGGCTGGGATTCTCCGCGTACAACCGCACTTGCATCGCGCTGCCGAGCGGACGCACTGCCAAATCGGCGAGCGGCGGCAACTCGCCCGCTGCCTGCTGAACCATCCACTGCACGAGGTCGACGCCGGTCACTTCTTCGGTGACGCCGTGCTCGACCTGCAGACGCGTGTTCACCTCGAGAAAATAGAACGCGCGGGTGACATCGTCGAGCAGAAACTCGACCGTGCCGGCCGACGCATACTGCACGCCTTCACCGAGCCGTATTGCGGTGTCGAGCAAGCTTCTGCGCGTTGCACCGGCAAGATGCGGTGCCGGCGTTTCTTCGATTACCTTCTGATGACGACGCTGCACCGAGCAGTCGCGCTCGCCCAGCGCAATCACGCCACCGCGTCCATCGCCGAAGATCTGCACCTCGATATGACGCGCCCGCTCGACATAGCGCTCGAGATAGATACCGGCGTCGCTGAAATTTGCGCGCGCCAGGCGCTCGACCGAGACGAACCCAGCAACCAGATCGTCGGCATCGACAACCAGGCGCATGCCGATGCCGCCGCCGCCCGCGGTGCTCTTCAGCATGACGGGAAACCCGATGCGCGAGGCTTCGCTGCGTTCGTGCCAAACGTCGCTCAACAGTTTGGAGCCCGGCAGCAGCGGCACTGAATGGGTCTGCGCGATCTCACGTGCAGTGTGCTTGCGGCCGAACTTGCGCATTTGTTCCGGCGTCGGCCCGACGAACACGATGCCCGCGTCCGCGCACGCCTGCGCGAATTTGGCATTCTCGGACAGAAATCCATAACCGGGATGAATCGCCTGGGCGCCGGTGCTGCGTGCGGCATCGAGTATCCGATCGGCGCGCAGGTAACTGTCGGCTGCCGATCCCGCACCGATACACACCGCTTTGTCCGCAGCACTGACGTGCAGCGAATGCCGGTCGGCTTCTGAATACACCCCAACCGACGCGATGCCCATGCGACCCAAGGTGCGCATGATGCGGCAGGCGATAGCGCCGCGGTTGGCAACGAGAACCTTGCTGAACATCTAAGAACCCATGTCAATATTCCGTGCGTGCGTTGCCGCCAACACGGACCGTAGCGCCGCCCGTCAATTCCAGATCAGCAATCGGATCGGCGTCGGATTGTAGGCATTGCACGGATTGTTCAATTGCGGACAGTTCGAGATTACGCAGAGCACATCCATCTCGGCACGCATCTCGACGTATTTTCCCGGCGCTGAAATGCCATCCTGAAACGTGAGGCCGCCCGATGCGGTGACCGGCACGTTCATGAAGAAATTGATGTTGTGCGCGATGTCACGCTTGCCCAGCCCGTATTCGGGATGGTTGGTCAGCTCGGCGCAAAAATTCTCGCGGCACGCGTGCATGAACCGCTTGTCCATGGCGTAGCGCACGGTGTTGCTTTCGGTCGCACACGCGCCACCCAGCGTATCGTGACGGCCGCAGGTGTCTGCGACGACGGTCAGCAGCGCGCTGCCTTGGTTGGACATAAGCTGCGTGCCCGTGCTCAGATAAAGGTTGTTCTGCTGCCGGATCGTGTCGACCGCGCTGTAGCGCTCTGCAGGATCGTTAGCGTTGTAGAACAACGTATCGACCGCCTGATTGCCTTCCAGATCGAGAATCCGAAAAGTCTGACCGCGCAGGATGATTCGACTCCACGGCTCGCCAGCTGCGCAAATTTCATCGATCAGCGCCGCAGCCGGGTCCAATTTTCTGTGCACGAATTCCGGCATCAGGATCGCATCCTTTGGCCAAGTTCTGAGCTCGCGTTGAATTGGCTCATTCTGCGAAGTAGCGTTCCGTGTTGATGAAGCCGCGTTGATTTTTCGGGC
>JBDTMS010000233.1:0-6576 GCA_039934195.1 Betaproteobacteria bacterium | reverse complement strand
CTTTCAGGCTCTCGACCAGAGACGGCCCGACCAGCCCCTCTTGATTCGGTCCGTGACAGCGATCGCAGGCTGCTGCTCGCCAGGTCCGGAAGCCTTGGAACGTATCGGCATCGACCTTGGTGCCGTCGACGACGGTGTACAGCGCGCTAGCTGCTTTATCTCCTGCTTCTGCCTTGTTTTCTACCTTATCCTCGGCCGCGGCAACGGGCATGCTCGCCGCAATGATGAGGGCACCCAACAGAACCCCACAACGCATTCTCGGTTTCTCCGCAGACTCGCACAATAAATGACTGGCACCCCGAAACCGAGGTGCCAGTCCTGCACCACTCAAGTGATCAAGAACAGCTTAGTTGGGCAGCGCAAATACGGTGAGCTGTCCGCCGAGGTCGGTGTATTCGCGCAGCTCTTTGTAGCCGCCGACTGCACCCAAGCCATCGTTGTCCTTCTCCAGCCCTGCGGCCATGCCGATGCCGGCCCAGCCACCGATGCCGGAAAACACGCCGACGTATTGCTTGCCCTTGTGCTCGTAGGTGAACACGTTGCCGATGATTCCGGACGGCGTTTTGAACTTCCACAGTTCCTTGCCGTTATTGTCGACGGCTTTCAGATAGCCTTCCAGCGTGCCGTAGAACACGACATCACCAGCGGTTGCGAGCGCGCCGCTCCAGACCGAGAACTTCTCTGGCTTCGACCACACGACCTTGCCGGTGCCGGCATCCCAGGCGATGAAATTGCCCATGTTCTTCTCGCCCGCCGGCGGGTACATGGCTAGCGTCGCGCCGACATAAGGCTGTCCTGCGACGTACTCGACTGCGAACGGCTCGTAGTCCATGCAAACGTGATTGGTCGGAACGTAGAACAGCTTGGTCTTCGGATTGTAGGCAGCGGGCTGCTCGTCTTTCGTGCCCAGTGCCGCCGGGCAGACGTTCTTGGTATTTACATCCGGGCCATTCTTCGCCGTGCTGTATTTCGCCACCACAGTCGGACGCCCGGTTTTCGGATCGACGCCGGTGGCCCAGTTCACGGAAGGATCGTATTTCTGCGCGACCAGCAACTCGCCGGTAGTGCGATCCATCGTGTAGCCGAAACCGTTGCGATCGAAGTGCACGAGCACCTTGCGCGGTTTGCCTTTGACGTCGATGTCGGCCAGGATCATTTCGTTGACGCCGTCGAAATCCCACTCGTCGTACGGCGTCATTTGATAGACCCACTTGACCGCGCCGCTATCCAAATCGCGCGCCCAGATGCTCATCGACCACTTGTTGTCGCCCGGGCGCTGCGCCGGATTCCACGTGCTGGGATTGCCGCTGCCGTAGTACACGAGATTCAGACTGGGGTCATAGCTATACCAGCCCCAAGTTGTGCCCCCGCCGACCTTCCATTGATCGCCCTGCCAGGTCTTCAGACTGGAGTTCGCCCCGACCGGCTGCATCGAACCGTCGCGGAAGGTCATGGTCTTGTCGGCGTCGACCAGCATTTCGCTATCAGGTCCGACGCTGTAGCCGCGCCACACCATCTTGCCGGTCTTCAGATCGTAAGCGGACAAATATCCGCGCACGCCCCACTCGCCGCCGCTGATACCGGTGATGACCTTATCCTTGAAGATGTGCGGGGCGTTGGTGTTGACTGCTCCGACTTTCGGGTCGCCGTTCTTGACGCTCCACACGACTTTGCCGCTGAGTGCATCGAGTGCGACTAGGGTGCTGTCAGCCTGCTGCAGAATGATCTTGCCGTCGCCGTAAGCGAGCCCGCGGTTCACCGTGTCGCAGCACATTTGCGCGATGACCGAAGGATCTTGTTTGGGCGAATATTTCCATTTGATCTTCTGCGTTTCGATATCGATCGCGAATACATTATTGGGAAATGGTGTGTGCAAATACATCATGTCGCCGATCACCAGCGGCGAGCCTTCGTGACCGCGCAAAACGCCGGTGGAAAACATCCAGGCGACCTGCAGCTTGTTGACGTTACTCGCGTTGACCTGTTTGAGCTCGCTGTAGCGATGATTGGAAAAATTGCCGGCCTGCATTGCCCAGTTGCTGGGCTTCGCGCTCAGCTGGGCGATCTCGTCGTTGGCCAGCGCGGAAGCGGAGATCGTCGCCGCTGCTGCGATTACCAAGGAAACTAGTCTTGTAGGAATGTTCACGTCACATCCTCCGGATTATTGATTTTGGACGATACGCGGCACGTTCGCGGAGGCAGCGCCTTCGGGCTGTGGTGCCTGATGGATGCTAGGAAGTCGCACCGAGGGGCAGAAGAGCGAGTCGGCCTCCTCTGCTGGGCGACGCCCCGATCCCGCACGCTGAGCGTGTGGCCGGAGAGTCTTGTTGTGATAAGTCGCGAAGCATGCGCGCGCTAAGTTGCGCGCATTAAGGCGGCTGTCTGCGCACCGCACTGAGGTAGACGCGGGTGACACCGCAATACTCGTTTGCACCCGGGCCATTCGTGGAGCGACCTTTGGGAGCAAATGGGCAGACGCGTTGCAAAGAAGCGTCAAATCATTCCAGCATGCGAAACAACCCGCGTCAAGTCGAAATAGCCAAAAAGCGACACCGCACGCGCGGGCCGAGCTTTCTCATTGCGATGCGGCAGCGTCAGCGGTACGGCGTGAGAAGGTGACGCGGGCAGCGGACTTTTGCAGGTTCGCGCGCCGCATCTTCCGCGTTGCGATAACCGCCTAAATTCTGAGCATTTGGCGCCTGCGGATGCGTTCCAAAGCTGCTGCCGGAGATAGCGGACGGTGCATCGATGTACACGATCTCGCAATGGCGGTTACAAGCACTAGCGATAGAGCGCTTAATCCTGCTATTCAAAACCTGGCGATGGAGCGCTTAATCCTGCTCTTCAAAACACAGCGTAGCCGCGGCGATATTGGCGGGTGATGAATTTGGTAGTTGCTTTGTTTGCGCAGTCCAGTCCTTGGATTGTCCGGTTCTCTGAATTACCGGCACGACCCGCGCGTTGCCGGCGCGTTTGCAGGGATCAGTGGTACCGAAGGCGACTACGTTAACGGCTACTCACGAAACGGCGCAGGCCGCGGTCCACTAAATGTAGTGTCACCCTCGCTGCAAAAGCGGAACATCTTGTGTTCGTCCGCCCGGGGCGGTTACACTCATCGATCTTTTGCGACGCTCCGCACGGAGTGCTGAAGGCTTTTGCACCGCGTCGCACGGAGTGCTGAAGGCGAGCGATGGCCGAAGACAGCAATCTCGAAAAATCCGAACCCGCAACGTCGCGACGCCTCGACCAGGCCCGCGAACGGGGTCAGGTTCCGCGTTCGCCTGAACTTTCCACGTTCACTATCCTGGTGACCTCGAGTGCTGCGTTGATGATCTTCGGTACGGCGCTGGTGCACAGCCTTGAGGCCATCATGCGCGATGCCTTTTCGCTCAATCGCAATGCTGCATTCGAGCCCTCGCAGATGTGGGAGAGGCTGATCGATGGTCTGTCCGCCGCACTGATGGGGCTGTCGCCATTATTTATTGTGGTGATCGTCGTCGGGTTGGTGACGCCGATGCTGGTGAGCGGTTGGGTCTTTAGCATCGAAGCTTTGCAGCCCAATTTCAGCAAACTCAACTTAATCGCCGGAATCGCCCGCCTGTTCTCCATGCGCGGTGTGATCGAGCTCGGCAAAGCCATCGTAAAGAGCGTGTTGATCGGCGGCGTGGCGGTGTGGATGATCTGGTCCAAGCGCAGCGAGATGCTCGCGCTTGTAACCGAAGCCATCGATCCGGCGCTGGCGCACATGGCGCAACTCATCAGTCGCACTTTTCTCATCATGACCGGGGCGTTTGCGTTTATCGTGGTGATCGATGTGCCGTTTCAGCTTTGGGATTTCGCGCGGCAGATGCGCATGACCAAAGAAGAAGTGCGCCAGGAAGGCAAAGAGACCGAAGGCAATCCGCAGACCAAGGGGCGCGTGCGCAGCATGCAAAGAGAGCAAGCGCGGCGCCGGATGATGTCGCAGGTGCCGAAGGCGGATGTGATCGTAACCAACCCGACTCACTACGCAGTGGCTCTGCAGTATCAGGATCAGAGCATGCGGGCGCCGCGTGTCATCGCGAAGGGCGCATTGCTCGTGGCGGAGCGCATCGCCGAAATCGGTCAGGCTTCCAACGTACCGACGTTGCGCGCCCCCGAGCTTGCGCGCGCGTTGTTCGCCCATGCCGAGGTCGGCCGAGATATTCCTGCGCCGTTGTACAACGCGGTAGCAGAAGTGCTGGCGTGGGTTTATCAACTGCGTGCAGCGCAGGCGAGCGGCGCGCAAGCGCCGGATGCGCCAAGCGAGCTCGCCGTGCCCGCGGACCTCGATCCAGGTCCTACCGAAGCATGAGCCAACCTGGCGCTTATTCCTTATTGATTCGTCCCCCGGGCCGCCGGCGATTGCGCGGTGGTCCGGCATCGATAAATGGCTGAAGTAACCGCTGCTGGTGAAGCAGTCCCACGCGCGGCGATGACGCAGCTCGCAGGCCCGCTGCTCATCGTGATGATTCTCGCGATGATGGTGCTACCGCTGCCGCCGTTTGCGCTCGATCTGCTGTTTACCTTCAATATCTCGGTTTCGCTGCTCGTGCTGCTGATGGGCGTCTACGTCACCAGGCCGCTCGAGTTCTCGCTGTTTCCGACCGTACTGCTGATTACGACGCTGCTGCGTCTTTCCCTGAATGTCGCCTCTACGCGTGTCGTATTGCTGCAAGGGCACCTGGGGGGCGATGCCGCAGGCAAGGTGATCGAATCGTTCGGCCACTTTCTCATCGGCAATAATTACGCAGTCGGTATCGTCGTGTTCGTGGTCCTGGTCGTAATCAACTTCGTCGTCATCACCAAGGGTTCCGGACGTGTCGCGGAAGTGGCGGCGCGATTTACCTTGGACGCCATGCCCGGCAAGCAGATGGCAATCGATGCGGACCTCAACGCAGGCCTCATCGGCGAGCAGGACGCGCGCAAGCGTCGCAGCGAAGTTGCACGCGAGGCTGAGTTCTATGGCGCCATGGACGGTGCAAGCAAGTTCGTGCGCGGCGACGCGGTAGCCGGCATCATGATCATGCTGATCAACGTCATCGGTGGACTGCTCATCGGCACTCTGCAGCACGATCTGTCGCTGGCGCAGGCGGCGCAGAACTACACGCTGCTTGCCATCGGCGACGGTCTGGTCGCACAGATTCCCGCGCTCATCATCTCGACGGCCGCCGGTATTCTGGTCACGCGTGTGTCCGCCGACGAGGATTTGAATACGCAGTTGCTAGCCCAGCTCGGCGGCCGCCCGGAAACGTTGTACGTTGTCGCAATAGTGATCGGCGTATTGGGATTCATCCCGGGGATGCCGCACATCTCGTTTTTGCTGATCGCCGCTGCGGTTGGATTCGCTGCGTACTGGCTGGGGCAACGCCGGATTCCGGTGCCCGTCGAAATGCCGGTCGTCGAAGCGCCACGTCAGGAGACGCCCGAAGTATCCTGGTCCGATGTGGTTGCGATCGATGCGCTCGGGCTGGAAGTCGGGTACCGCCTGATTGCGCTGGTCGATCGCACGCAGGACGGCGAGCTTCTGCGGCGTATTCGCGGACTGCGGAAAAAATTCGCAGCCGATACCGGCTTTCTCGTGCCCGCAGTCCACATTCGCGACAACCTCGAGCTGCGGCCGAATGCGTATCGCATCACGCTCAAAGGTGTGGAAGTGGGCAGCGGAGAGGTCTACCCCGGTATGTACCTGGCCATCAACCCTGGCCGCGTGCTCGGGCCATTAGAAGGCACGCAGACGCGCGATCCTGCGTTCGGATTGCCGGCAGTGTGGATCGACACGAGTTTGCGCGACAACGCGCAGGCTCTGGGCTATACCGTGGTCGACGCCAGCACCGTAGTCGCCACGCATCTATCGAGCACCATTCAGGCGCATTCCGCTGAGCTTCTCGGCCGCGAAGAATCGCAGGCCTTACTCGATCATCTCGCGAAAGATGCCCCGAAGTTGGTTGAAGACGTCGTGCCGAAGATGGTGCCGCTCGCCGTCCTGCAGAAAGTACTGCAGAACCTGCTGACCGAGGGCGTGCACATTCGCGACATGCGTACCGTGCTGGAGACGCTGGCGGAGCACGGTCCGCGCACACAGGATCCAGACGAGCTGACCGCCGCGGTGCGCGTCGCTTTGTCGCGTGCGATTCTGCAATCCGTGTTCGGTAGCGGCCGCGAATTGGAGGTGTACACGCTCGAACCGCAACTTGAACAGATGCTGACGCAGGCAAGTCAGACGCGGGGCGCCGAAGGACCCGGTTTGGAGCCCGGCCTGGCAGAGCGGCTGCTCAAGCAGGCAACCCAGGTCACGGCGCAACGCGAGCAGCTTGGGCAGCCCGCAGTGTTGCTAGTACCTGCGCCCTTGCGCAATCTGCTCGCGCGCTTTCTCCGGCGCGCAGCGCCGCAGCTCAAAGTGCTGTCGCAATCGGAAGTGCCGGACAACCGCACGGTGCGCGTCATCGGCGTGCTTGGTGGCGCGAGCTTGAGCGGAGTACGTGCATGATGCGTGACGGTTGCGGCGTTCACGCGCATGCGCAGGCGTTGCCCTCGATCGCCCCCCGCTCGACCGCT
>JBDTMS010000232.1:0-6601 GCA_039934195.1 Betaproteobacteria bacterium | reverse complement strand
GCGCGAGCTCGATGTAGTCGGCTGTGCCACGCGGTCCATCGCACAGTGCCGCGAAATCGAACCACGCCGTCTCCGCAGCAACGCGGCGCACGGCAATCCTGCGCCCCTCGACTTCGATCTCGCCGGTGTTCTCGCCCGCGCCACCGGCGACGGCGAGGAAACCGCTCTCAAGCGCGGCCTCGGCGCTCGCCCCCAAGGGATGATGATAGACGCCTGCGCGCGTCAACGCTCGCAACCGATAATCGCTGCCGGCGTCGATAGCGACGACTTGCATGTGCGTCTTGATCAACTCGATCGCGGGCAAAAATCGCACGCGCTGCAATCCATGCTCGTAGAGCGCGTCGGGACGCTGATTGGAAGTCGTCATCAGGACCATTCCGCGCTCGAACAATCCGTGCAGCAACCCGCTCATCAGCATGGCGTCGCCGATGTCATTCACATGAAACTCATCGAGACATAGCAGACGCGTCGACATCGATACTTGCTCGGCGATCAGATCGAGCGGGTTGGATTCTCCCTGCAGCACGTGCAGTCGACGATGGATATCTTGCATGAAGCGATGAAAGTGCGTTCGCTGTTTCTCGGCGGTCGGTGCGAGCCGGAAAAACGCATCCATAAGGAAACTCTTCCCGCGCCCCACTGCGCCCCACAGGTAGAGGCCCTGCACCGCCCGTTTACGGCCGAACAGACGCGCCAAGGGCCGCCAACCACGCTCCACTTGCAGAAGGTCGTCGTACAAGCGCTGGAACGCGCGCAGCGCTTCGCGTTGCGCGTCGTCGAGTTCGAAGTCTTGCGCCTGGGCGATCGACTCGAAGGCCGGCAAGACACCGTTCACGGCGAGATCGCGGTGTTCGCCGTCCGACGTGACTGTCATGGCAGAGAAAGCAGAGGAATGGCGGCGTGCATTTCAGAGGCGAGAGACAACTCGCGGTGATTTCATCGTGCCGGGATGCGCAGGTGCGCGGGTTGCACGACGCGCTACGGGCTCGTACGACACCGCCGACGCGAGATCAATAGTTGAGCGAGCGCTTGTGGACGCCGAGTGCCGCTTCGTGCAGCGCTTCCGATAATGTGGGATGTGCGTGCACGATGCGGGCAACGTCTTCGCTGCTCGCGCCGAACTCCATCGCCATCACCGCCTCGGCAATCAATTCGGACGCGTACGGCCCGATGATGTGTACACCGAGAATGCGATCGGTTTCCGCATGCGCGAGCATCTTCACGAAACCAGCGGTCTCGCCGAGCGCTCGTGCACGTCCGCTCACCATGAATGGAAACTGGCCGATGCGGTAGGGAATGTTGTCCGCTTTGAGTTGCTGCTCGGTTTTGCCGACCCAGGCGATTTCAGGAGACGTATAGATGACCCACGGGATCGTATCGAGATTTATATGACTTTCCTGCCCGGCAATCGTTTCGGCAACCGCCACGCCTTCTTCCGATGACTTGTGCGCCAGCATAGGTCCGCGCACGACATCGCCGATCGCATAGACATGCGCGAGATTGGTTCGATTGCGATCGTCGACGTCGACATAGCCACGCGCATCGAGATTCAATCCCACCGTCTCGGCACCCAGGCCTGTGGTATTGGGAACCCGGCCGATGGCAACGATGACTTTGTCGTACTCGCCGTTTTGCATCTTGCCGTCTTTATCGGTGTAGGTGACGGTGACACCTTTCTTGGTCTTCTTGACCGCGCTGATCTTCACGCCGGTGTAGATCTTGAGGTCCATCGCGCCGTTGAAAACACGGAACGCCTCGCGCGCAACCTGCTCATCCGCCGCGGGCAAAAACGCCGGCAGCGCTTCCAGAATGTTGACGTCGGAGCCAAGCCGCTTCCACACGCTGCCCATCTCCAAGCCGATCACACCGGCACCGATAACGCCCAGGCGCTTGGGCACTTCGGTGAAAGACAATGCGCCGACGTTATCGACGATCGCCTCGTTGTCGGTCGGCGTGCCGGGCAATTGGCGCGCGCTGGATCCGGTCGCGATGATAACGTTGCGCGCTTCGATCACGCTGGTGTTGTCGCCCTCGCGCACCTCGATCCGGTAGTTCTCGCCCGCCGCGACGAAGCGCGCCCAGCCGGGCATCGATGCAACTTTATTTTTGCGGAACAGCGTACCGATGCCCGCGGTGAAGTTCTCGACGATCTTGTCCTTGCGCCCGATCATCGTCGCGAGATCGAAACTCACACCCTCGACTTTGATGCCGTGCTCGGCGAACTTGTGCAGCGCGCGCTCGTAATCCTCCGAGGATTCGAGCAGCGCCTTGGACGGAATGCAACCGACGTTGAGACACGTGCCGCCGAGACTCGGCTTGCCTTTCGGATTTTTGAAGTCATCGATGCAGACCGTCTTCAGACCAAGCTGGGCAGCACGAATGGCGGCGGTATAGCCGCCGGGTCCTGCACCGATTACGGCGACGTCGAAGGTATCGTTCATTTTTGTGAGGGGCTAGGCGCTGGGGACTGGGGGCTAGGGGAAAAACCAGTGTAATGGTGCGAACAGATCGGCGCTCGAATCAAAGTATGCTCAATCGTGAGCATGAGACCAAGAACAAATGGGCGCGGCGCAGCCGCATTCAACCCCTAGTCCCCAGTCCCGAGTCCCGGCGCCACGCGCCTAAATGTCTAGCAGCATGCGCGCAGGATCTTCCAGCGCGTCTTTGATCGCGACCAAGCTCAGCACGGCTTCGCGGCCGTCGATGATGCGATGATCGTACGACAGCGCGAGGTAGTTCATCGGACGGATGACGATCTGACCGTTCTCGACAACCGGGCGCTCCTTGGTTGCATGAATACCCAATATCGCGCTTTGCGGTGGATTGATGATCGGGGTCGACAACAGCGAGCCGAACACACCGCCGTTGGAAATCGAGAACGTGCCCCCGGTCAGCTCTTCGATAGCGAGCTTGCCGTCTTGCGCACGCTTGGCGAAATCGGCGATCGTCTTCTCGATCTCAGCCAGGCTCAACTGATCGGCGTTGCGCAAAATCGGAACCACCAATCCCCGCGGACTCGCCACCGCGATACCGATGTCGAAGTAGCCGTGATAGACGATGTCGGTGCCGTCGATCGACGCGTTCACGACCGGATATTTCTTCAGCGCCTGCACCGACGCCTTCACGAAGAACGAGGTAAAGCCCAGCCGCACGCCGTGTTCTTTCTCGAATTTTTCCTGGTACTTCTTGCGCATCTCCATCACCGGCTGCATGTTGACCTCGTTGAACGTGGTCAAGATCGCGGCAGTGGCTTGCGATTGCAACAAACGCTCGGCTACGCGTTGACGCAAGCGCGACATCGGCACTCGCTGCTCCGCTCGATCGCCAAGTGCTTCCGGAAGATTGACCGGCAACGGCGGCGGCGCCGCAGGTTTGACCAACGCAACCGGTGCAGGCGTCGGCGCGGCCGCAGGTTTTGCCGGTGCCGGTTGCGGCGCTTGCGCGACCTTGGCGGCTACGTCTTCTTTGGTAATGCGTCCGCCGCGGCCGGTCCCGCTGATTGCGGTGAGCTCGATCCTATTGTCGGCGGCCATCTTGCGCGCGGCCGGTAATGCGATCGGATTGGAATTGCTCACCGGTTGCAGTCCGGGCGCGGGTGCCGCTGCCTTTGCCGCTTCTTTCACGGGCACTTCCTTCAGCGGCGCTTCTTTCACGGCAGCTACTTGTGCCGAGGCGGACGGCGCTGCCGCCGCGCTCGGTTTCGCATCCGTATCGATCGTCGCGATGATCTCATCGCTCACGACCGTCGAGCCATCGCCTTTGACGATCTTGCTGAGCACGCCCGCTTGCGGCGCAGGCAATTCGAGCACGACTTTATCGGTTTCGACGTCGATCAGATTCTCATCGCGTTCCACGTATTCGCCGGCCTTCTTGTGCCACGACAGCAGCGTGGCTTCCGAAACCGACTCGGACAGTTGCGGAACCTTGACTTCAATTAACATGGATTCTCCGATCGCAGAGGGCCGCGGCCCTCGAACTGGTTCTGATCGCTATGCGCGCCATGCACGCCTCGGTTAAACACCGTGCGTCAGCGCGGCGTCGACCACCGCTTTCTGTTGCTCGTTATGCAGAGCAAGATAGCCTGCCGCCGGCGACGCGGATGACGGTCGCAGCGCGTACGACAACTTCTGCGTCGGCAGCATGTGTCGCAACAGATAGTGCTGTACGCGGTGCCAGGCGCCCTGGTTGCCGGGCTCCTCTTGTGCCCACACGATTTCCTTCGCGTTGGCATAGCGATCGATCTGCGCCTTGAACTCGTCGTGCGGAAATGGATAGAGCTGTTCGAGCCGCACCACGGCGACATCCGCGATGCCGCGCTCGCGCCGCGTAGCGCGCAGGTCGTAGTAGACCTTGCCGCTGCAGAACACCACCCGCTTCACGTCCTCGGCATGCAACGTGTCGGTTTCCGGAATGACCGGCTGGAAGCGGCCGAGTGCCAGATCTTCGAGACTGGACACCGACTCCTTATGGCGCAGCATGCTCTTCGGGCTGAAGATAATGAGCGGCTTGCGATAGGGCCGCACCATCTGTCGGCGCAGCGAGTGAAACATCTGCGCCGGCGTCGATGGCACGACGACCTGCATATTGTAGTCGGAGCACAACTGCAGAAAGCGCTCGAGACGCGCCGATGAATGCTCGGGCCCCTGGCCCTCGTAGCCGTGCGGCAACATCAACACCAGTCCGCACATGCGACCCCACTTCACTTCGCCGGCGGCGATGAACTGATCGATCACCACTTGCGCGCCGTTCACGAAATCGCCGAACTGCGCTTCCCACAGCACCAGCTCGTTCGGTTCGGCAGTGGCATAGCCGTACTCGAACGCAAGCACCGCCTCTTCGGACAGCACCGAATCGATCACCATAAAATCAGGCTGATTCACGGTTATGTGCTGGAGCGGAATCCAGGTGCCGGCGTCCCAGCGCTCGCGCGCTTGATCGTGCAGGACCGCGTGACGATGAAAGAACGTGCCGCGGCCGCTATCCTGCCCGGAAATGCGCACTGCAAAGCCTTCTTTGAGCAGCGCTGCGTACGCGAGATTTTCTGCCATGCCCCAGTCGAGCGCGAGCATCCCCTGCCCCATCTGACGGCGATCTGCGATGACTTTTTCTACGCGCGGGTGCAGTTTGAATTCCGCCGGCAATGTGGTCAGCTTTTCGCACAAGTTTTTCAGCTCGTGCATCGGCACGGCGGTTTCGGCCGGCTGCGCCCAGTTCGAATTGCGGAACGTGTCCCAGTTCACCGCGTAGGGCGGGTGGTAGTTCGACAGAATGGTTTTGTTGGTGTGGTAGCCCCCGTCCAGCGCCGAGCGAAACGCCTTGACCATCTCGTCGGCTTCTTCGGGCTGGATCGTCGCCTGTGCCGCGAGCTTCTCGGCGTACAGCTTGCGCGTCGTCGGTAAGTTCGTGATGTTTTTGTACATCAGCGGCTGCGTCACCATCGGCTCGTCCTGCTCGTTGTGCCCGTGGCGGCGATAGCAAACCAGGTCGATAACGACGTCTTTCTGAAACTGCGCGCGAAAATCGAATGCGATTTCCGTGACGAGGATCACCGCTTCCGGATCGTCCCCGTTGACGTGGAATACCGGCGCATCGATCATCTTGACGACGTCGGTGCAATAGAGCGTTGAGCGGGTGTCGCGCACGTCCGACGTGGTAAACCCGATCTGATTGTTGACGATGATGTGCACGGTACCGCCGGTGCGATAGCCGCGCGTTTGCGACAGGTTCAAGGTTTCCATCACTACGCCTTGTCCTGCGAACGCGGCGTCGCCGTGAATCACCAGCGGCAGCACTTGCTGGCCGTCGCGGTCGCGGCGCCGATGCTGGCGCGCACGTACCGAGCCCTCCACCACCGGGTTCACGATTTCCAGATGCGACGGATTGAATGCCAAGGTCAGATGCATCGCGCCGCCCGGCGTCGCGATGTCGGAGGAAAATCCCATGTGATACTTGACGTCCCCGGCGAGCAAATTTTCCGAATGCTTGCCTTCGAATTCGGAAAACAGATCCTTCGGCATCTTGCCCATGGTATTGACCAGGACATTCAACCGGCCGCGATGCGCCATGCCGATCACGGTTTCCTGAATGCCCTGCTCGCCTGCACGCTGCAAAAGGCAGTCGAGCAGCGGAATCAAACTGTCGCCGCCTTCCAGCGAAAAGCGTTTCTGGCCGACGTAGCGCGTGTGCAAATATTTCTCTAGCGTTTCGGCAGCGCTCAGGCGCTCGAGGATGTGGCGCTTCTGATCGGGCGAGAAGCTCGGTGTCGAGCGCACGCTCTCGAATCGCGACTGAATCCAGCGTTTCTGTGCAACGTCGCTGATGTACATGTACTCGACGCCGATCGAGCCGCAGTACGTCTCGCGTACGGCGCGCAGAATTTCACGCAGCGGCAGTTGCTCAGGACCCACCAGCGAGCCGGTGTTGAATACCGAATCCATCTCGCTATCGGTGAAGCCGTAGAAGCCGGGCTCGAGCTCGGGCACTTCCGGCCGAGGAAAGCGCTTCAGCGGATCGAGATCGGCATAGCGCAAGCCGAGAAAGCGATGTGCGTTGATAAGCTGCAGAACCGAGACCTGCTTGCGCTCGACCGCGGCGACGCTCG
>JBDTMS010000231.1:0-6628 GCA_039934195.1 Betaproteobacteria bacterium | reverse complement strand
GTGCTTGCAATTGCGTACGAGCGCGATCTGCACGATTTCGCCGAGCTTCTGCTGGTCGAAAAATTAGGACCGCGCACGTTGCAATCGCTCGCGCTGATCGCCGAAGTCGTGCACGGCGCGCCCACCCGATTCTCCGATCCGGCGCGGTTCTCGTTCGCGCATGGTGGCAAGGATCGCCACCCGTTTCCGGTGCCGCTCAAGACGTATGACGCGTCGCTGGACTTTATGCGAAGCGCGCTCGACGCCGCGAAGATGGGCGACAAGGACAAGCTCGAAGGATTTCGTCGCCTCGAGCACTTTTCCCGTACTGTCGAAGCGAGGCGCAAACCGAAAGCGGAGTTCGACGCGACCGTCGTGCACGAAAATGAGATCTCGCCATCGCTTGGCGGCCGTTCTGTGTTCGACGATAAACGCGCACCGTGCTCGGAGAAGAGCCGGCAGCGGTCGCTGTTCTGATCGGCATAAGCGTACTGTCTCGCTAGCGCGAAGAACGCGTTGGATCGGCGTCTGCAATGAACAGGAGAATTTCAGTTGCGACTCAGCAATAAGATTGCGATGGTCACCGGCGCTGCGCATGGGATGGGCAGAGCGACGGCGGAGTTATTTGCCCGCGAGGGCGCAACCGTTGTCGTTGCGGATATTGATGAGCAGGGCGCAAATACAGTGGTTTCCGCAATCAAGGCCGGCAGTAACCACGCGATGTTTCTACAACTGGATGTCGCCAAAGAGAGCGACTGGTCTGCAGCGATGCGTGCAGTGATCGAACGCCATGGGCGCCTCGACATCCTGGTAAATAACGCCGGCGTAAGCGGATCGGTGCCCGATCTCAACAGCGTTGCGGACTTCGACCGCTTGATGTCGATCAACGCTCGCGGCACATTTCTCGGCATGCAGCACGCCGTCACCGGGATGCGGCTGGCGGGCGGCGGGTCGATCGTAAACATGTCATCGGTGTCGGGCATGACGGGGCAAGCGAGTATTCATATGGGTTACAACGGCGCGAAGGCGGCGATCCGCGTCATGACCAAGTCTGCGGCCGTGCAATACGCAAAGGACGGCATTCGCGTGAACTCCGTGCACCCGGGCATGATGCCGCCCATGCGTTCGGGCAACGCCGGCGCCGATCCGGCGGCCCGTGCAAAAGCGCTCGAAGCGATTCCCATGAAACGTGCAGGGCGATCAGAGGAAGTTGCTTATGCGGTGTTGTTTCTTGCGTCGGATGAGGCGTCGTACATCACCGGAGTGGAGCTCGTCGTCGACGGCGGCATGCTGGCAACGTAGCGTCGGCACCGCTTGAGTGTCGGCTGCGCAACGTTGTAACCCTCGGCTTGCATTGGGTGCGAATGCTTCGATCTCGCTTGGGCGATCGCGATTTTTACGATAGGCCGAATGCTTCAATGTTTGCGAAGCTGAGCCGCCATCAGCAAAACGCCTTGGGGTTTGCGCCCCAAGGCGTTTGTTTGTGACCTGCGCGTACAACGGCAGGCAGGTTAGCAGCCTGCCGTCGTGCGTGCTGTTACCGCGAGCCGCTCTTGCCGCCGCGGCTCGTGCGCTCGCCAGTGGACTTGCTGCCAGTGCTGCTTCTGCTGGCGGATCCACTCTTGCTGGAGGAGCCATGGCCCGCGCTCGGCGCACCGCCGCCACCACCACCACCCGGGCCGCCGGCGTTAGCGGAAAAAGACAAGCCAAGCGCTGCTGCGAAAACGAGTGCTATCAAACTGCGCATGTGAAATCCTTTTTACGAAAGTAAAAGATATGAGGTTTTTCGTGTTGCAGGCAGAAGCGATTGCAAATGGCATACCACGGGAGGAAACGTCGCAGAGTGCCGTCGAAGTTATCGATCGACTCTCCGCAGTCGTCTGGTTCATGCGGGCCGGAACTGGAGACTCTGCCAAAGGACTCTTCGAAAGGTCCAATCCGGATAACTGAGTTGCAGGACGGCGGACAGGTCATCGCCCGTCAGTTCGAGCGCTGGCGAACTGCGGCCGATTGTCTCGTCCAGTTCTGCTTGTTCAATTTACAAGGCCGACGTTGTTGCAGCCTCGCATTGGAGATAACTTGCAAGTGTATTGGAGAATGTGCGCAAGCATTCGGCGGTCAGACGTGAAAAGCCGGATGCGTGTTCCATAAGCTGCGTCGCGAGAACGATGAGCGCTTCAGCAGACGGTGGGACGCTCGTTGTGAGCAACGAATCCAGGTCGACTCGGTTGGAGCCGAGTGCTTCTGCAGCTCTTGCAAATGCGTCGCCTGCGAGAATGGCGCTTCTCGCGCGTGTTGTCGGTGGTGCGAGCGAGTGAGTCACATGCTCATCGCATGCCGTCGCCAGCGCCACGCGTACACGGTCGATATCCTCACTTTCGGTAGGATCCGATGATAAGGTCTCCAACGCGCTTTCCATAAACTCGGCCATCCTTGCTCGAAACGCCATTGAGATATTGACGAGCCGTGCCCCGTGCATGCCATAGCGAAAAGCGGTTTCGGGATCCGTAACGGTTTGCAGCAATAGCTGTTGTCCGAGGATTTCCGAATCCGCCTCCGCGCCTTTGCCATCGATCCAGAGCGACAGAAATGCTTCGATCATCGCATCCGGCGCCGCGCAAACGCCGGAATCTGAGTAAAACAATCCACGACGCTCGCACATATCAATCAGCTCACGCGCGTCGCAGCGCAGTTCCGCGAGTGGGCGAGAGTCGTTGTAAGAACGAGCAACGTCGGTGGTGACGGCGAACGCCGTCGACGACTTTAAATAGCAAAGCGAGCAAGGGCGGCAGTGCGCCATTTGGAATCGGTGTCTCATTGCGGACCATCGCGTAGGCGGGAAGAGCCAACGTGGTGACCGAAAGGACGTACAAGTCCAGTAGTGACAGCCGTCCGGGTGGGAGGCCCATTCGGCTCATGAAGGACGACCGCACGCAGGCTGCCAAGCTCAAAACCTTCGTCCATTGCTGGGCAACTAGCTTGAGCGCGGACACGTTCATAGGAACGGGCGCTTCGAATCGGCTTTCAAAGTAAGGACACGTCTGCCACTCTGTCACGACATCAAGACGAAGAGCCGGCGGGAACACGCTTGCTTCGCCGACTTGGCGGCCGGTGGTGTCCAGCGCAGGGTGTGCCACGCGCGAAATGACAATGGCGCTTTCCAATTGCGAGAGCTGTAACGGTCGTTCGAAGACTCGCTGCAACAGTGCAGCGGTTAGTTCGTAGCGGGAGGGCCACGTCTCCGCTTTTGCCGCGAAGCTCATTTGGCGCGGCGCCACCCCCAGGTCCGGCGGCGCCTCGTCCTGGCCGGGCGGTGTGATCCATCCCTCGTCCAGCAGCGTCGTCAGTAGTTGCCGAACTTCCTCCCATGAGTATGGTGCGGCATCGGACCATTTACACGCCGCCCGCGCTGAACTGCGACGCTTGAAACAACCCTTCGCCGAATGCCATGAGGCGCGGGTCGTCGAAACAAAGCTCTTTCAACCCATAGTGAAGAAAAAGGATCGATTGTCCTTCGCTGCCGGTCTCCATGCTGCGCAGCGGGCGTCGGCGCTTCGGTATATGGAACAGATCGGTCGGCTGAATCGAGCGAGCTGTCTCAGTCATGAACGTCGACGTCGGAGAAAAACTTCACGCCGACTTCGATCGATCTTGTATCGGCAGCGGCTGCGATCGTCGGCGCAGCGGTCGATGGCCAGATACTGCAAGGGCATGTTCGCGGCGCAATCGCGCTTGTAACAGCTTTGGAATTCTTCTCGAGGTTGCCGCTGTCGTCGACCGCGCGGCTGAGAATGGTCGCCGTGCCGGTGGCAATGGGCGTCCACTGGTAGATCCAATTTTCGCGGCCGCGTGCGGGATGCAACGTTGCGCCGCCGTCGGTCGACACCTCGACACCGCCGACCACACCGCCGCGGTCACTTGCCGTGCCGACGATGTTCATCGGCGTATTCGATTGCACGCGTGTCGCCGCCGTCGGTGACGTGATCGTCGAAGCAGGCGGCGTCGTATCCGTTGATCGGGAGGCGCGTTTCAATGTCTGCAGCAGCGCGGTTGGTTGTACGGCCATGTCCGCGAGCAGATTCACTGTGGCCTGCTGCATTCTGCTGTCCGGCGCAGTGGTGCCATCGGTGCTGCCTTCCAATCCCCACCACCACTGCACGGTGCCGGCGCTGAATACGAGCGCGCCGCTGGCAACGCGATGCAAAGTCATGTGATGCGTCGCCACGCCATGCGTGTACGCGTTGCCGGCATCGACCAGCAGCGAAGGCACACTGCGTGTCGTCGTCGATAGTTGGACAATGCCGTCAGGGCGATCGCCATCGTCGTCGTCTGTGTTCCATTCATAGCCCAGCGTATTGGGCGCCAGGGTCGCTATCTGCCCGTTCGCAAGCGTGGCTACAGCAGTGTTGCGCCAGAGCCGCATCTTGCCGTCTGCTGCCGGGATCTCGATCGGGAAACTGGCGGGCGGATCGACGCTGTACATCGTTCCTGACAATGCTTTCTCGGGCCGGCCGCCGTCTGCTGGTGGACTGAATCGCGCATCGCGCCACGTCCCGGTCCAGATCGACGGGTCGAGCGGATCCATCGCTTGATTGAAATGCGTCTCCTTGTACGTAACGACCGTTCGATACGCCGTCCCGCTGCCGACGATGCTGTTTTCGTAACGCGTCTTCCAGTAGATGTCGTTGCCGCTGAGAAGGCCAGATTGACGCCGGCGTTGCGCGCTTTTTCGACGTTGGCGCGCTGGTTACCTGACCAGTATTCGTCGTGACCGGACGAGATGAACGCGTTGTGATTTTTCAGCGAGTCGCCCCGACGGTCGGTATCGACGCCGGACACCTAACTCATGTCGTAACCGTTGGCTTCGAGAAACTGCACCAGCATGAGCTCGGCGCCGAAGAAGAATGCTGCATCCCGCCCGTGACGGCGGTGTTCGGCCGATTGAAGCTGACCTTGTATGCGGCCTTATAAAGCAGCGGATTGCCGGGCGGACAATGCACGGTACATTGATAGAGACTGTTCCCGCCGAACGAATTGTAAGCAGCGCGCGTCGTGTCGGACGTCTGATACACGATTGCCGAACGGCTTGCATCGTTGCGAACGACGAACAGCACATAGCTCGATCCACCTGTGTCATCGCGCACTAGCCGCGCGAAGTACACGCCGGACGGTGCGTTGCGCGGAACTGTCCAGGACGCAGACGGCGCCCAATTGCCGCAATCTATGAGTCCGGTCTTGTTCGCCGTGTCGACGATACAATCAGGCTGCGACTGCGGCATCGACGCAGACGGCCGCACATTCGTGGCGACTCGGCGTGCGCCGTTGCCCTGGTACCAGCCGGCTCTGAAAATATCTATGTGATACGCGATCGCCGGCGTTCTGATTTTGAACACGACCGTCTCGCCTGCGTTGACGCTCTGCTCGGTAGCGAAACCGAGAATCGTGGTGTCGCCGGGTTCGGTAATCGCCCACTCGGACGGTGGCGTGCCCGCGAGCGCGTTCTCGCACGCGGTTGGATTTGCGCAGAGTAGCCGGCCGATGATAGTGAACAGCAGATCGGGAAGGCCGCTAAGCTTCAGATGATTTAAATTGAAGCTGGGCAGAACGACGGGCTGGTGATAGGTCAGCTCACCCAACTCTGCAATGGCGCGCGATGGCGCCAGAACAAACGTGGTCATGATGATGCAATAGGTGAGGAGCTGAAGTGCGCATCGGAATCTTTTCATCGGTAGGTCCCGTGATGCTGTTTTTCGAAGACGCATCACATCGGGGTCGCAACGAGAAGATGCGCACGAATTACGCGTTCCCCTTTTGGTCCGCGCTCGCACGACTAGGTTCGCAGCGATTCCGGGCGTGGAAATTTTTCTCGCGCGCGGGGTTTGCAGAAACAAATCGCGAGTGTTACTAGCCTGTGAGAATGCTAGAGCCGCACGTTGTTATCCCGGCCGTTCTAGTGTCGCTGGATGGTCACGCGAGATAAGCAATTTATTCGAGCGTCTCGAGCGATGCTGCGCATTGCGAGATTCGGTATGCGCCTCGACGCGTGACTGAAAAACTGGAAGATACGGTACTGGATCAGCGCACCGCTGGTGTTTTTGATGCGCGCGCTACGATGCGCAGCGCAGCGGGAAGAAGCGCATCGAAACGCGCGATGGCGGCGATTTATGTCTGTGCGGGTGGGCGGCATTATCGGTATGCGGCCGCCTGCAAAGCAGCTCGTTAGCGTCGACGCCGGACTAACACGGCCACCAGTACCAGTCCGGCACACAGCAACGGCAGCGATCCAGCTTCGGGTATCGGTCGCGCAACGACCAGGCCGGTGGTGTCGGTGAAATGCATCGTCATCGTGTTAAACGCGTCGGCAATCGATGGGCCGCGCGTGCTGCGCGCGGTCGCGGACAGAAATGCCTCGAGGTAAACGCTTTCGCCGGGATCGAGCGTAAAGCTGAAGCTCTTGGTGTTGCTGCCGGTGAGCGAAAGTCCGAAGCTGATCGGGTTTGTCAGCAAGGTGCCCGGTCCGTCGACGACTGTTCCGCTGAGATAATCCTCGGCATAGGCGATCACGCCACCGTCTACACGGTTGTCCTGACCGGTCAACACACCGTCCACGGTGACGACCAGGGTGAATGTTTGCGGCGCGGCGCCGGTG
>JBDTMS010000230.1:0-6629 GCA_039934195.1 Betaproteobacteria bacterium | reverse complement strand
TCGGCAACCTGAGGCCATGCGGGGTTACGCCGTCATGGTGCCGTCCTTAGAGGCTGATGGCAATGCTCGCGTAGGGCGGTTTGGGTGGAAGGGGCAACACGGCAGTTTGCTATCGTTCTCGGCGGATGCCTATCTCAATGAGATGGGTATCACCAGCCCGCTGTTCGTCGAAGAGAATACGTCTAACGGGAAGAGCGTGAAGGACTATGACAAGGTGGCCGATCCCGAGGACGACGGCGACGACGTCCTGGCTTTCGCTAACTTCATGCGCTCCACTAAGGCGCCGCCGCGCGGGACCATTACTACCGACGTAACTGCAGGCGAATTGCTGTTCACCAAAGCCGGCTGTAATGTTTGCCATACGCCCACAATCGTCACGGCTCCTGCAGGCACTCCCATCAACGGCGGTACATTCAAAATACCCCGCGCACTGGGTAGCAAGATAATCCACCCGTACAGCGACTATCTATTGCACGACATCGGCACTAGCGACGGCATTCCCATTCAACCCACACCGGAATATGCGCAGACGGCATACAAGATGCGCACCGCCCCACTATGGTCGCTGCGTACGCGCAATCGCCTGATGCACGACGGGCTGTCCTTCACGCTGCAAGAAGCGATAACCAGGCATGCCGGTCAGGCCGCGACCGTTACCGCAGCTTACGCCGCACTAACGGCTGCTCAGAAGACACAGCTGATGGCGTTCTTGAACAGTTTGTAATGCGCTTGGAGCGTGGCTCTCTGTGCGAGAGCCACGCTGTTCGACGGCGCGAAGCGATCAGCCCACGCGGTAGCGGCTGATCAGTTTCGCGTCGGGATCCATGCCGAGCCCTGGACCTTGCGGCACGGCGATCGCACCGTCCTTTGGCACGCCGGCTTCACCGTATAACGGTGATTCCAGATCGAAGTAGCGCCACTCGACGAGCGAGTCTTTTCCCATTGCAGCGTTCACGTGTACGCTCGCCAGCAGTCCGGGACCGTCGTAGAAGCTGTGCGGCATGACCGTCACGTTGTGCTCGGCCGCCAGTGCGAATACGCGCCGCAGCTCTGAGATGCCGCCCATCTTGGTCGGGCTCGGCTGCACGTAGTCGACAGCCTTTGCTTTCATCATGTCTTGATACTGCACATACGTCGCAGCGTTCTCGCCTGCTGCAACCGCAATGCCGCCGTTGAAACGCACGTGCGCAATTTCCGCGTAGCTCTCCGGCGGCCATACCGGCTCTTCCAGCCAGCGTAGCTTGTACGGCTGCAGCTGTTTCGCCATCGACAATGCTTGCTCCACGGTCCATGGGCAATTCACGTCCAGCATGATGTCGACGTCGGCACGCGCCGCCTCGCGCGCGGCCTGCACCGGAGCGAGCTCGATCTCATGCAACTTGATGTGCCGAAAACCTTGACCTATGGCGCGCGTCACATTGGCCGCCACGACCTTGGGATCGGTGTAGCGGATCAAGCTTGCATAGCACGGCAGAGACGGCGCACGGCAGCCGCCGAGCAGCGCATGGACGGGCTTATCCGCGGCTTTCCCGGCGATATCCCAGAGCGCGATGTCGATGCCGGACATGCCGTAGATGACCGGCCCGCCGCGTCCGAAGATGTGGAGCTTCTGCTGCAGCTCGAGCATCAGAGCATCGATCGCGAGCGGATCGCGGCCGATGCACATCGGCGTGATCATGTGGTCGATCGCCGCCTTGGTTGCAGGAATTACGTTGTAGCCGAAGGCCTCGCCCCAGCCGACGATGCCCGCATCGGTGGTGACCTTCACGAGCAGTGCGTCGGCCGTCTTCCACGCTTGTCCGCCCCACGCCTGCGCATCCATACTGCCGCCGGCAGTGTAGGGAACGCTGATTACGATGGTCTCGATCGTTTCGATTTTCATGTCGGTGTTTCGCACGAGCGTTCTGAGGCAATTCGCATCACTTCTTTTCCGTACGATCGAATTCGGCGAGCGCTTCGCGTGCGACGCGGAACGAATCGACACCGGCGGGGATACCGCAATAGATCGCGACTTGCAGCAGCACTTCGCGAATCTCGTCGCGAGTGACGCCGTTGCGCAGCGCGCCGCCGATGTGCATCTTCAACTCGTGCGGACGATTCAGCGCGCTCAGCATCGCCAGATTCAGCATGCTCCGCGTTTTCCTCGGCAAGCCGTCGTTGCCCCACACGGCGCCCCAGCAGTATTCGGTTGTCAGCCTTTGCATCGGCATGTTGAAGTCATCTGCCGCTGCGATCGATTTCTCGACGAACTCTTTCCCCAGCACTGCTTTGCGAATTTCCAAACCGCGTTCGAACAATTCGTCGTTCATGGCCTACCTCCATAAGAAAATTGCGCGACTTGCGCGTCGCGATAAAATTACTGCTTCGGCCAGATCGGACTGGCGACCGCATCGTTCGCGGGATAGACCGTAACCGGTACGCCGTTTTGCCACTGCACGATCAACAGGCTCGCGCCTTCGCGTCTGCCGTTCTCGTCGAACTTGATACGACCGCCGGCGAAATACTTCGCCGGTCCGGTGGTGAGGTTCATCGCACGCAGCGCTTTTGCAACGGACGCGCGATCGGCTTTGCCGGCCGCTTCCAACGCTTCCTTGAAAATCCACATGTCTCCGTACGTGGTCAAGAAATGCTGCGTCGGCCACGGCTCTTTCGTCTTCTTCTTGAACTCGTCGACCATGTCTTTCTGTGCGTTGGTGGTCCAGTCGGCAATCACGGACATGACGCCTTCGAGCTGCTGCGGATTCATATTGTTGCGCAGGTCCGCGTCGACCATCGCCGAGCCGTTGGAAACCGTCGGCAGCTTGCCGCGCCCGAGGCCGAACTCGTTCATCTTTTCCAGCAATAATTTTGCATCCGGAATTGCGGTGGGCAGCAGTAATAAGATGTCGGGCCGCTTGGACCGCACGGTCTGAATCAGCGGCGTTGCATTGGACAGCGGCGGCGTGAACGTTTCATCGACGACCAAGGTCAGGCCGAGCTTGGCGAGTTGCGTCGCTCGGATCGGCTTGACGAACGCGACTGAGGCAGCCGTATTGTCCATGACGATGCCGATGGTTTTCGGGCGCTTGCCGGTTGCCTTCTCAGCCATCTGCATCAGCGCAGGCAGCGAGCCTTCGGCTTGTTGATCGCCGGTTGCAGAAGTTTGGAACACATACTTGAATCCGCGCGAGGTGATGAGGTCCGAATACGAGAAGGTGAGCATCGGCAGTTGCGCGCGTTCGGTTACTTCGGTGATCGCCAAAGTAAACGAGCTCAAATATGCGCCGGTGGCGCCGACCAGGTTCGGCGAGTCCGCGACCATGCGCTGCGCGGCGTTCTTGGCTTTTTCGACACTGTCGCCGGCGTCGAACACCACTAGCTTGAGCTTGGCGCCGCCGATCGACTTGATGCCGCCTTTTTCGTTGATCGTCTGCACCGCCAGCTCTGCCGCGGTCTTCATCACATCGCCTTGGCGCGCCCACGGACCCGACAGCGGCACGATCAATCCCACTTCGATTTCCTTTGCTTGCGCCATCGCCTGCAGCGCGGTCACCATCATCGCTGCGGCAACGACGCCCCGTACCGTCCAGCTTGCGATTGTTGTGGTCGTTTTAGTTTTCATAGTCTCCTCGATGCTACGTTCCCAGATACCTTACATCCCGGATATCCTACATTCCCAAATACGCTTGTCGAATTCGATCGTTGCTACCCAACTCTGCGTGTGTCCCTTGCAGGACAACGCGGCCGGTTTCCAGTACATAGCCACGATTAGCGTAATGCAGCGCCTCGGCGACACGCTGCTCGACCAACAGTATGCTGAGTTTCGATTGCGCGTGAATGGCGACGATCCGCTCGAAGATCTCGTCCGCGGCAACCGGCGATAGTCCCATCGATGGTTCGTCGAGCATCAGCAACTGCGGCGATGATGCCAGGCCACGCGCGATCGCGAGCATCTGCTGCTGCCCGCCTGAGAGCGCGCCGGCGTGCTGCTTGGCGCGCTGTGCGAGGATTGGAAACCAGCTGTGAATGCGTTCGAGATTGTTTTTCCAATCACGGCGACCCGCCACGGTGTACGCACCCATCTCGAGATTTTCCAACACGCTCAGCGACGCGAACACTTGGCGTCCCTCGGGTACATGCGCGATGCCCAGATGCGCGCGTGCAGACGGCGCAATGGCCAGCAGATCCTTGCCGCCGAACCGTATCGTGCCCGCCGTCGGGCGCACAATCCCCGAAATGGACTTGAACAATGTGCTCTTGCCCGCACCGTTCGGTCCGACGATCGCAACGAATTCGCCGTCGGCGACTTGGATCGCCACATCCTGCAGAACCGGCAGCGCGCCGTAGCCGGCATGCAATGCTTCGATCTCAAGCATTCGCGAGCCGCCAGCGTTTGCCGAGATACGCGTCGATCACAGCGGTGTTCTGCGTAATTTGCGAAGGCAGTCCATCGGCTAACACGGCGCCGTTGTCCAGCACGACGAAGCGATCGACCAGACGCACCATCGCCGGCATCGTATGCTCGATGATCACGATCGTGATGTCTTTCGCGGCAAGCGCACGTACGACGTCGATTACGTCCGCGACGTCGCTGCTGCCGAGTCCCGCCAGCGTCTCGTCGAGCAGCAGGACTTTCGGGTTGCCGGCGAGCGCGCGCGCCAGCTCCAGCAAACGCAGCTGTTTGTTCGACAGGCGTCCGGCGAGTACGTCCTGCTCGCGGTTCAACCCAACCTGCGTCAACGCATCGTGGGCAATTTCGCGTGCGTGCGATTCGGAGCTCGCGTGTAGATAAGCGCCCACCACGACGTTGTCCGCAACGCTCATCCGGCGAAACGGACGAACCACTTGGAACGTACGGCCAACGCCGGCGGCGCAGACTTGATACGGCCGCTTGCCGACGATGTCTTTGCCGTCGAGCAGAATCTGACCATGATCGGGGCGGATGTACCCGTTCAGCAGATTGAAGAAGGTGGTCTTGCCGGCGCCGTTCGGACCGATGATGCCGAGAATCTCGCCGCTCATAACCTTGAGGCTCACGTCCTGTACTGCTTTGATGCCGCCGAACGACTTCGAGACATTACGTACTTCGAACACTGCGGCAGTCGGCGCGCGCGGTGGCCGTGCCGTCGGTGCCGCGCGGATGACGGCGGGCGATGTCGCCAGCGGCGACTGCGCCGGCTGCGCATTGGTCTTTCGCGCACGGCGCCGCTGCAGCAGATCGCGAACCTTCCAGAACACACCTTCGGGCGCGACGAGAATGACAACGATGATCGCCAATCCGTACACCACACCCTGGATGCCCGGAATGATATTGCCGAGCCGGGCATGCAGGATCTCGCTCAACGGTACCAGCACAACGGCGCCGATCACCGGTCCCCATAGCGTACCGACACCGCCGAACATCGCGACGATCAGCGCTTGCGCCGACACCAGCATGCCGAATACCGCCGGCGGCGTTACGACCACGAGAACGATCGCGTAGAAGCCGCCGATCGTTGCCGCCATCGCGCCGCTTGCAGTGATCGCCTTCAATTTCCAAGCGAGCGTGTTGATGCCCGCTGCTTCTGCCGCCGCTTCATCCTGCTTGATCGCGATCAGCGACAGTCCGAAGCGTGCACGCTCCATCAGCGCCGTCAACAGCATCGCGACGACCATCATGGCCAGCCCGAGCCACGCATAAATCCGATGATCGTCGAACTGCATATAGCGCCACGGCAATTCACGCTGCATCGGCAGCGCGAGCTCCTGGTAGCCGAGCCATTCGAACACGTAGAGCAGCGCGAGCGGATAGGCCAGCATCGCCAATGCGAAGTAATGACCGCGCAGGCGAAACGTGGGTATGCCGACCAGCAGGCCGGCGATTGCGCCCAGCACGCCGGCGCCGGGTATTGCGAGCCACGGTGTAAGCGCCCAATAAATTTGCGTGAGCGCGACAAAATACGCGCCGATTCCGAAGAATGCCGCGTGCCCGAACGACACTAGTCCGCTGTAGCCGCTCAACAGATTCCACGCCAATCCCATGACCGCCCACACCGGGACCACCGCCATGATCAACTGGTAGTACGAGTTGTGGACGAACGTCGCGATCACCGCATAGACGAGCGCGAACGCAGCAATCATCGCGCACTTGCGACGCAGCGCGATGGACATCGACTTCATGTCCGGCGCACGGCTCTGCCGAACAAACCTTGCGGACGCAGCAGGACGATGATCAGGAAGACGATGAAGATCGCGGTGTTCTGCAACTGGTTCGGGAGAACCAGGGTGGAGAGCTGCTGAACCAGACCGATGGTGAGCCCGCCGAAGAATGCGCCGAGAACACTGCCGAGGCCACCGAGCACGACGCCCGCGTACATCACGATGACGTACTCGAGGCCGACGTAGGGTTGAAACGGGTAGCTCGATGCGAGCAGGCCGCCACCGACTGCGGTGATGGCAACCCCGAAACCGAATGCCAATCGGTGCGCGCGATCGACGTCGATGCCCATATAAATTGCGGCTTCGGGATTGTCAGCGGCGGCGCGCAGGGATTTGCCGAGGCGAGAGCGCGCCATCACGAGAACGAACGCGGCAACCGCAGCGAGCGCGATGCCCGCCGCAACCGTCTGGCCTTGATTGATGAATATGCTGACCGTGTTTCTGAACAGCGG
>JBDTMS010000229.1:0-6630 GCA_039934195.1 Betaproteobacteria bacterium | reverse complement strand
GCCAACGTCGCGTTCATGAGCTCGACCGGCGACAGCGTTTTCGCGCGAATCATCTTGGTCAATTCGCTTGCCGGGGTGTAGCAAAGATCTTCGGCGTTCATCGCCTGTCTCCTCTCGATGGGATCGCTGTTCGCGTCTGCGGGATCACGCTGCGTGCGTTTCAGTTACGCCGCGATGCGATCGCCCCTGCGCACTAATGTAGATTGAACTGTTCCGGGGGTCGATTCAACTGCGCCGGGGCCACTTGAACTGCTGGGGTTAGCGCGTGAGTTTAGCGTGTCGAAGTATTGCTCGCGTCTGAGCGTGCGCATGCTTGCGCGGCCGCTTGCTCGAGGACTCGCCGATGCGGCGATCCGCCACTAGCCGACGCGGGTGGGCGTCGCCTGGTCGCTCGGATTTGTTTGGCGCACCGGGCCGTCACAGCCGGCGGCTGCATCGACCAGGCTCGCAGCCGGTCTGCTCCGTGACAACATCAGTTTCGCCTCGAGCCCCCCGCCATCGCGATTGCGCAGCGTGACATCGCCGCCCATCGATTGCGCCAGATTGCGTGCAATCGACAATCCCAGGCCGGTGCCGCCGGTACCCGGGTTGCGCGAAGCCTCAACGCGATAGAACGGTTCGAATACGCGTTCTAGCTCGTCTTCCGGAATGCCAGGCCCGCGATCGCGAACATACAGTGTCAACACATCGCTGGCGTCGTCGATTGCAATTTGCGCATCGCGGCCGTAGCGCAATGCGTTGTCGAGCAGATTTTGCAGACAACGTTTGAGGCCTTCGGGCTTCCCGAAGTACGGTGCGTTCGCTCTTCCCAGCACATGCATCGTGTGGCCGAGCTCCTCCGCGTCTGCGTGCAGCGCCGCGACCAGCGCGCCGATGTCGATCGGCCGTATCGGCTCGCGGTCGTCCAGTCCGCGCATGAAGCCCAGAGTCGAATGCACCATGTGCTCCATCTCGGCGAGATCGCGCACGAACTTCTCGCGCATTTCCGGTTGCTCGAGCATCTCAGCGCGCAGGCGCAAACGGGTGATCGGTGTTTTCAGATCGTGCGACATCGCAGTCAGTATGCCGGTGCGATTGCGGATATAGCGTCCAAGCCTTTCCTGCATTGCGTTGAACGCGCGCGCAGCACGTTTGACTTCGCGCGGGCCGCCCTCCGGCAACGCCGGTCGGTTGATGTCGCGCCCCAATGCTTCGGCCGCCTCTGCGAGCCGAGACAACGGGCGCGTAACCCAGCGCACCGCAAAAAACGAGACGATGGCAAGCACCGCCATCATGATCAGCAAGTTCGCGATCGTTCGTGTGGGCAGACGCGGCAAGCGCCGTGGCTCCGGAATCGAAAGCGCGATCCAGCTGCCATCGGACAAGCGCGTTTGTACATCGAAGATGAAGCCGGACTGAACCTGGTTCTGGTCCGGATCCGACGGAATCGCATCGCTGGCTTCTACCGCGACGTTGACCGGCGTTTTCTCGCCGATCGCTTCTAACAGGACTTCACGAAACACGACCGCATTCGCCGACGGGTCGGCGGCGCCAACCATCGAACCTGTGCCGCGAAATTCCATGCGGATACCGCGCGCATGCGCGACTTCCGAGAGAGTGGCACGGTCCGATGCAGGCAGCCGATCCGCCAATTGGACGAAATCGGCGATGCGATGCGCAGCGCGCCCGGCGGTGATGCGAAATATCGACGCTTCGCGGTCGGGTATCTGCACCGACAACATCACCACGAACGTAACCACGAAACCGCCGAGAAAAATCATAACGAGGCGGGCCAGCAACGTGTCGGGGATAAAACGCATGATCGCGATTTCAGCCGTCGGTAGTCAGGAAATGGCGCCGATACGACACCTCAGCGCGGCTCCACGTTGGCGGCCAGCACGTAGCCCTCGCCTCGTACGGTCTTGATGATCGCCGGCTCGCGCGCATCGTCTCCCAGGCGTTGGCGCAGGCGGCTCACTTGCACGTCGACGCTGCGATCGAGTGGGTCGGCTTCGCGCCCGACGGTCAGATCCATGAGCTGATCGCGCGACAAAACCCGATTGGGGTAGGTCAAGAATACGCGAAGCAGGCGAAACTCGGCGCCCGAGAGAATAACCACCACTTGCTGCGGAGAAATCAGATTGCGTGCCGGCAAATCCAGTGTCCAGCCGGCAAAGCGCATCGAGCGCACGTCTTCCGGCTGCAGGTTGCCCGGCACCGTGCGGTGACGGCGCAGGACCGATTTGATGCGCGCAAGCAGCTCGCGTGGATTGAACGGTTTGGGAAGGTAGTCATCCGCGCCGAGCTCGAGGCCGACGATGCGATCCATATCCTCGCCTTTCGCGGTCAGCATGATGACGGGAACGATGCCGCGTGCGCGAAGATTGCGACAGAGCACGAAGCCATCGTCGCCGGGCAGCATGACATCGAGAATCACCAGATCGACACGCGCGCTCTCCAGCAGATTCCACATCCCGCGACCATCGGCTACCGAAGATACCCGATAGCCGTTTTTCTGCAGATAGTCGCCGAGCAGTGTGCGAATCTCGCGGTCGTCGTCGACGACCAGAATATGGTCAGAGGTTGTCATTCACCTTTATACCGCGTGCGGTATACCGCGTGTGAGCAATAACGTAGACCAATCTGACGCCGGCCATGCGTGCAACACGCGGATACAAAGCGTACCTGCGCCGCCATGCGCGGCGTGCCGATCACGGGTTCGTCTTGAAAGCCTCAATCTGCTCTCGCGCGCGGTGCTGCTCGACAAACGTCGCACTGCCGTGCTGTATGCAGGTGTCAAGTAAGCCGAGCGCGAAGCGCGCAGGCGATTGCAGCGATGGGAACAACTTTTCATCGTGTTATCCGGTAGCTCGTTCGCAGCGGGCGTACGTTCCGGCACCTGTAACGCGCTGACGCTTGCCGCTTGCCGCTTGCCGACACACGCGCGCTGGCAGAGCTGTCCACGGGCGAGGCGGCAGCGCCGGTCGCGCCCGGCTCGGCGCAAATCGTCTACGACTCGAACAATTGGAATTCGCAGGGTGTACGCGTGACGCTCAGCTATCTTGACGTGCGCGACTGGCCCCTCGAAGACGGCGTGCCCTTCACCGAAGCCGACCTGCGCTCGATCAGCCGGGTGGCGATAGTCGGACAAACAGTGGTGCGTCAGATCTTCGGCGAAGACGATCCGGTGGGAAAGACGATTCGCATCCGCAATGGCCCTTAGCTCGTGCTCGGCGCGGTTGCCTCGGTATCGCTGGCGGTCGGCGGTATCGCATCATCAATATCAGGCTGATGTCAGTTACCCGCACGCGCGAGATCGGCATCCACATGGCTATCGGTGCACGTCGTGTCGAGATATTGCTGCAGTTTTTGCTGGAGGCCATCATCGTATCGATCATCGGCTGCCTGATCGATGTCGTGCACAGCGTCGGCGGTGCACTAATCGTGACGCGGACCACCGGCACTTAAGTGATCGTCACTGGCGCATCCGTGCTGTTGGCGTTTGTCGTCGCTCGCGGTGGGCGTGTTTTCGGCTTCTATCCTGCACGCAAGGCTGTGGGCCTGAAGCCGATCGGGGCGCTGCGCTATCAGTAGGGCAAGCTCGAAGTTAGGCGCAGGACGCTTTACCGGCTTGCCCGCGCGAGCGGCCTAACCGCGCGTATTCTTCTTGCGCTGCATCTTGTCGTATTGAAACTCGCCCTGGCCCGCCATGTACACGTCCCAACGGCTTCCACGCGGGCCATCGTCCTCCATCAAACTCGCATCAACTCGCACATCGCTGTCTCGACTACTCTGCAGAAATATTTTGTGCACGCGCAAGGTGACCACGCGTGCCACTTTAGGATGGTCCATTTGGAATTCATCGCCGGGCGCGAAACCATAGTGCGCGCGCGAATAAGCGTTCACGGTTCTTTCCGCTTCAATCGAAAGCCTGACCATTTCGCTGAACAGGTTCGCCTCAAGACGTTTGTGTACGTCGCGCATCTCATCGAACATCAGCTTGAGCTTCGATTCCACGACCGCATATTCAAGGTCGGGTACTCGCTCCGCGAGCCGGGCGCGCCTCATTTCGTTGTAGAACCCGGACACGTTGCGCAGCGCCAGCTTCACCAGGAAAGCGCGATGCCGCAGCGCTGCCACATGGTGTCTCATTTCTGTTTTCATTTTTCTTGGTCCCTGCAATCCACCGCTGCGTCGTTTCAAACTCTAATTTTTGTACAAGCTGGCGCGACATGTGTACGGCCCTCGCCCTACTCGTCACCGCATCGCGCGTCTCGGCTCAGGAAGGGATTCTACCAATCCGGGAAATCGTGCTGCGACCGTTGTATTGGATCTGTGAAGGTGGTGCAGATCGATGCATAAATCGCAGTCTACGCAATGCAAATCCGTCTCGGGCGAATCGATCGCACCGTGGCCGGCGCGTCGGCGCAGGCTCGCTGTGTCCACGACGCAATCAAGAAATCGACGCGAATCCTGTATAGGCCCGGGTGGACAGCCTCCACTATGTGACGCATCCTGCGCGCATGCACCGCTTGCGACAAAAGCACAGGTTGATTACGGCAGTACTCACGTTCGCGCTGGTTGCCTGCGGTCGCGACAGCGCTCCACGGCCACCGCCCGCGCCGCCGAAGCCCCAGCCTGTCGCCATCGCGGGCGTCGATGCCTATCGGCAGGGACTAGCCGCAGTACAGGCTCAAGACCACGAGGGCGCCGTCCTTCTGTTGCGGCAAGCCACGCGCAACAACCATGAGCTTGCCGAGGCTTGGTACGAGAAGGGAAGGATCCAGATCCAGCATGCCGTACCGGCGTTCAAAACTAACGAGTTGCTCGCGCTCGAGGAATTTCGCGAAGGCTTGCAGGCTGAGCAGGAGGCGCTGCGGCTGCTGAATGAAGGAAAGGTCAGCGTGTGGAGCGAGGAAGAACAAGCGAAGGCGCGCGAGGTGATGGATTTGGACCTGCGCGGCGCCGAGGAGGCGCTCGGCGACCAGGAAGCGCTGACCCAGGCGCTGCGACTGCGGATCTATTGATGGTGGCAGCTCTTCGGGTGCGGAGAATTTCGTTTTGGCTTTCGTCGAGGCATGCCCGTATTCGTCGTCCATTCGAGACATTGCTGGGTTGCAAACGCGGTTGCGGCGATATCTATCCGAGCATGACCCTGCGACATTCGCTAGTGGCGAAAAAAAACGCGAGGCGTGCGGCTCGCGTTCTAATCAGAGCTGAACGCAATCGCTATAGCTTACGACGTCCGCGGCCAACGATAACGAGCACGCCAAGTCCAACAGCCAGCATCGCAAACGTCTCGGCTTCGGGAACGGGTAGCTGATTGGTGCTGTCCCCGCTGGTGTTGCCGGCGGGGCCGAAGATCTGCTCCGCAAATCCATTGTGGAAATCGATTCCGCGCCGAGGCCGGATCCAATACACGAATTACGTCGCCCGCAACTACGTTGATGAAACGACGGCAGTGTTTCTTGGATTTCTGCCGGGGTGGGTCCTTCATGGCGAATGCGATCCGGTAATCCAGGCCTCCGATGCCGCTGGAATAACGACATCAGTACAGCCAGCAAGACAGATTGCGTCGCCGCCGCGAATCGTCAGGCCGTGCGATGCAACGGCGCCCCAGGATAGCGTGACGGTCAATCTTGCGTAGGCGCGTCGAATCGACAGCTCAACATCGCCGTCATCGCTGCTCAATAGGCAACCTATGCCGAACGCATTACCGTCGGGATTTTCACGAATTCTGCGACGATGTTTGCCCGGTTGAAGCATGCCCTGACATTGCGAGCAGAAGCTCGTTCAGTCTTCGCACGAAGATCGCCGGATCGTCGAGCTGACCGCCTTCCGCGAGGAGGGCCTGGTCGAACAGAATATGACTCCAGTCGGCGAAGCGCGCGTCCTGCGCTCCGCCGGTTAGACCGGCCACGATCGGGTGATGCGGGTTGATCTCGAGAACCGGCTTACTGGCGGGCACTTTCTGGCCTGCTGCCTTGAGCAGCCGTTCTAGGTTCATGCTCATTCCCCACTGGTCGGATACGAGACAAGCAGGTGAGCTCGTCAGGCGATGCGTGATTCGTACTTCCTTTACTTTGTCGCCTAGTGCGTCTTTTATTTTTTCAGTGAGATCCTTGTATTCGCCTGCTTCTTTTTCTTGTTCCTGTTTTTCGCTTTCGTCTTCCAACTTGCCGAGATCGAGATCGCCTTTGGATACCGATTGGAGCGCCTTGCCCTCGAATTCGCTCAGATTGGATGCAAGCCATTCATCGACGCGATCGGAGAGAAGAATCACTTCCACGCCTTTCTTGCGAAAGATTTCCAGATGCGGACTATTCTTGGCCGCGGAGAAAGAATCTGCGGTGATGTAGTAGATTTTCTCCTGCCCTTCTTTCATACGCGATACGTAGTCGGACAGGGAAGCACTCTGCGCCTCGGTGTCTGCGAGTGTGGTTGCGAAGCGCACGAGCTTTGCCACGCGATCCTTGTTGGCGAAGTCCTCGCCGATGCCTTCCTTGAATACGCGGCCGAATTCCTGCCAAAACTTGACGTACTTTTCCGGCTCTTTCTCAGCCATCTCCTCGAGCAGCGACAGGACGCGCTTGACTGAGCCGGCGCGAATGCCTTCGACGACTTTCGATTCCTGCAAAATTTCGCGCGAGA
>JBDTMS010000228.1:0-6636 GCA_039934195.1 Betaproteobacteria bacterium | reverse complement strand
TCCACCAAGGTAACCAGCGCGGCGGTCGTCACTGCGCTGACGATGGTAGGAAAGCCGTATCGCCGCGGCGGCAATTCGCCCGCGGGCTTCGACTGCAGCGGACTCGTGCAATACAGCTATGCCGATGCGGGCGTGGCCATGCCGCGCGATACGCGCGGCCTTCGCCTCGTGGGAACACGCGTACAGACACGCGAGCTTGCGCCCGGCGATCTGTTGTTTTTCGACCAGGATGGCAGATCTCGATCGCACGTCGGCATCTACATCGGCGATGACCGCTTCGTGCACGCACCATCGACCGGCGGCAAAGTGCGCATCGATCGCACCGATGCGCCATTCTGGCGCCGGCATTTCATCGAGGCGCGGCGGCTTTGAGCGGACTGCCGCGCATTGATAGTTTGTTGGCAGCGTCGAGTGCAGCTAGCATAGCGCGCTGGTAGACCCCGCGGCGCCGCGGACCGCCCGTCGTGTGTGTGGCAAAATAAATCGTTGCCACACGGACATTTCCAATCAAGCCGAAAAGGAAAACAACATGAGCTTCGCGTCTGAGTTCAAAGAATTTGCCATGAAGGGCAACGTCATCGACCTCGCCGTCGGCGTGATCATCGGCGCGGCGTTCGGCAAGATCGTGGACTCCGTCGTCAACGATCTGATCATGCCGGTGGTCGGACGCATCATCGGCAAGGTCGACTTCAGCAATATGTTCATCCCGCTTGCCGACGTGCCGCCGGGCATACCGCCGACATTGGATGCGCTGAGAAAGGCCGGCGTCCCGGTGCTGGCTTACGGAAACTTTCTGACGGTCGCGTTGAATTTCCTGATCCTTGCGTTCGTCATATTCATCATGGTGAAGCAGATCAATCGCCTGAAGCGAGACGAAGCACCGGCTGCACCGGCTGCGGTGCCTGAAGACGTCGCCCTGCTGCGTGAAATTCGCGATAGCTTGAAACGGGCGTAAACCAACGCCGGTATTTTCGCGAGCGGATTTGGGGCGAGCGCGCGCTCGCCACGCTCGCTCGGCTAGAGCATTAGCCGTTAATGTGCTTGCGGAGCGGACGCATTCGCTTCGCGCGGATCCGGCAGCTTGGCAGGTGCAACCAAGACCTTGTCGATGCGACTGCGATCCATGTCGACCACCTCGAAGCGGAATCCGCCCCATTCGAAGTGATCCGGCACCACCGGCACCCGGCCGAGTTGCATCATGACGAAACCGCTGATGGTGTGATAGCTGCCGCTTTCCTCGTCCGGCAACTCGTCGATGTCGAATAGCTTCTTGAAGTCCTCGACCGGCAGCATGCCATCGAGCAGCCACGATCCGTCTTCGCGTTTGACTGCCAGCGGATCGGTCTGCGTGTCCTCCGAACCGATGTCGCCTACGATGGCTTCGAGGACATCGTTCATCGTCACCAGGCCCTGCAGCTCGCCGTACTCATCGACGACCAGCGCAACGTGATAGCCGTTCTTCTTGAATGTTTCCAACAGCTGCATTGCCGTTATCGAGTTGGGCACGTATAGCGGCGGGCGCACCGATGACAATAAGTCGAACGGCTGACCGGATAGCGCGCGCGCCAGCAGCTCTTTCGCCTGCACGATACCCAGCACGTTGTCGGTGCCGCCTTTGCACACGGGCAAGCGCGAATACGGGCTTTCGATCAGCTTATGCCGATTGTCCTCATACGCATCTTCGATATCGAGAAATAGGATATCGAGCCGCGGCGTCATTAGCGCGCCGATGCGTTGTTCGTCCAAACGCAGGATGTTCGAGACGATCTGCTTCTCGGTTTCTTCGAAAACGCCGGCCTCGGCACCTTGCTCCATCAGCACATTGATTTCAGCTTCGCTCACCGGCGGCTCGGTGGACGCTCTCGCACCCAGGACCTTGATGACGAAGTCGGTGGACGCACTAAGAATGCGCACCAATGGAAATGCGACACGGCTGAGCGCGGCCATCGGCCGTGCAGCGGCCGATGCGAACGCTTCCGGGTTATGCAGCGCGAGACGTTTCGGCACTAGCTCGCCGATGATCAGAGAAACATAAGTAATGATCAGCACCACGATCGCCAATGCGATGGCGTTGCTGTAGGGCGCGATCAATGGGATCTGCGCGAGTGCCTGTCCCAGTGATTTCGACAGCGTCGCCTCGCCGAAGGCGCCGCTCAAAATGCCGATCGAGGTGATGCCGACTTGCGTGGTCGAAAGAAAATGACTCGGGTCGCTGGCGAGCGCGAGTGCGGCGGCCGCGCCGGTGTCGCCCTCCTCAGCCGATTGCTGCAGGCGTGACTTGCGCGCCGACACGACGGCAATCTCCGCCATCGAAAATCCACCGTTGAGCAGAATCAAGAAGGCTAATATCAGGATGTCCATACCGATCGATTCAAAGTTGCAAGTGCCGCGCGCCGGGCGGCCATGTGGCCGCGCCAGCGTTCGCGTTCAGGTGGGGTCCCGACGCGAGCCGCGGTCGGGTGGGTAGAGCGACGCGTATGCGCGTGCGTGAAAATGGTGGGAGCGCCCTGATTGAATCCAACGATTGTCGGCACAAGACGACGATCAGTTTAAGGCAACGATGCATTAAGCGGTCCGGGATGCGGATCGCCACGCACGACGCAGACCGCTGCGTGTAAGCCATAACACCGCGCATTAAACAGCGGCGCTGATTATAGCGGATCGAGAAACGCGGTTGCCATGAGCATGATAAAAGACCCTCACGAACGCTCGCGCGAAATCAGGTTATCTCGACATTAGTCTTTTTGCATCAAGTTATTAGGCACTGCGAACGAAGAGGTTTCTGGTCGCTCGACAAACGCCCTATACTCGTTGCGGAAAGTGCGCATGAATTGGGACGAATGTATCTGCCACGAATCGACCCCGATTGCCGTGCGCCGCTGCCTTGAGAGCGATGTTTCGCAAGCACACTGCAAGTGCCCTCTGACGAGATTTTATGGAGCAACTGGATCACCTTACCACAGGCGACCTGCGCGATTTGACACGCAGCCTCGCGGAGCGCCCGCGCGCGACGGGCAGCGATACCCCCGCTGACGTGCGCACCTCTCCGCTCGACTTCGTCTGCGAGCAGGCACTCCAGGTTCTGGAAAATAGCCGGGTTGCAGCGTTCGTGTATGAGATCTCGACGGCGTTTTGCGTGGTCGCCGCCAACGGTTGCTTCGCCAGCCTGTCGGGCTTTGCGCTCGAGTCGTTGATCGGCTCGCCGCTGTTCAACCTGCTGTCGCATCCGAATCGGCCCGGCGTGCGGCAGTTGCTCACGTCCGCGCGGCCTGCCGGCTTCACCCATTCGACCGGCTGGCGCTACCGTACGCGCCTGGGTGAAATACGCGAAGTAGAAGTCAGCGGCTACGACCTCGATTATCGCGGTGCGAAGGCACGCTTCGTTATCGTACAGGACGTGACCTTGCGCAAGCGCGAGCAGCTCATGCGCGAGCGGCTGGCCTCGATCGTGGAAAATTCGCACGATGCGATCGTCAGCACGACCGTCGACGGCACCGTACTGAGCTGGAACCACGCAGCCGAAATGCTGTTCGGCTACAGCGCAGGCGACATGGTGGGACGTTCGCTGCGTTCGCTGATCTCGCCCGACGTGTCGATCGAGGAGCAGGCGTGGTATCGCCTGCCTATGCTATCGGGGGAAGCCATCGACAATCTGGAAACGGCGCTGCTCGACCGCGATGGCGTCAGCATCGCTGTGTCGATCAGCGTCGCGCCGCTACGCGATGGCAACGGCGTGATCGTCGGCAATTCCAGCATCATTCGCGATATCCGCGCGCATCGCCAATCGCAGCAGGAGCTCGCGCAGATCAACCAGCGGCTGCGTGCCCTGGCAAGCCTCTCGTACGACTGGACCTGGGAGCAGGACGAGAATCTCAGATTCACCTATCACTCCGGCGAATGGCTCCACCGACGGCACGCATTTGCCGACACGGTGATCGGCCATACCCGATTCGAGCTGCCGATCAGGTGGCTCTCGCCCGCAGACCGTGACGAGCACGCGCGCGTTCTCAACGAACGAAAGCCGTTCAAGGATCTGGAGTACCGGATAGCGGACGAAGACGGCCATCTTCACGACATGGCAATCGGTGGGGAACCGATATTCGGCGCAGATGGGCGTTTCACCGGCTATCGCGGCATCGGCCGCGACATCAGCGAAGCCAGGAAACGCGAGCAAAGGCTGGGTTTGCTCTCCGCCATCGTCGGCTCGAGCGACGATGCGATCACGAGTTGGTCGCCGGATGGCACGCTGCTGAGCTGGAATCCCGGCGCGCAGGCCATGCTCGGCTATAGCGCCGCCGAGGTGCTTGGGAAATCCGTGTCTCTGCTCATGCCCAGCACGCACGGGGACTGGGAACAGATCAGCGCTCGCGCGGCAGCCGGTGAGAAAGTCGTGAATCAGCACAGCGTGCACCGCCATCGCAACGGCACCATGATCAGCGTCGCGATGACGTGCTCGCCGATGCGCGACCACGCCGGCCAAGTGCTTGCCGTGTCCTGCGTTGCGCGCGACATACGAAGTGAAAAATTGCACGAGCATTTGGTGAGTCAGAGCCATCAGCGCCTGAAGTTGGCGCTCGAGTCCGCCGAGCTCAGTCTGTGGGATTGGGATATACCGGCCGCGCGGATGCATTACGACGAAGCGTTTTCGAAAATGCTCGGCTTCCACCCCGGCGAGATCGCGGACGCGCATCGTCCGTGGGAAAACTTGCTGCACCCTGAGGATGCCCCGCTGGTTGAACAACGCCTCGCCGCGCAACTTGCGCAGAGCCGCGGTTTTTGCGAGCTCGAATTTCGTTTGCGCACACGCAGCGGCGAATGGCTATGGGTCGGCGCGCGCGGACGCGTGGTATCCCGCGATCGCACGGAGGGTGCCGTGCGCATGATGGGCACCTGCCAGGCGATTACCGATCGCAAACGCGCCGAGCAGATGAGCCGGATGCTCGAAGCGGTGCTCGAATCGTCCGATGACTCCATCGTGAGCTGCACGTTCGACGGCACTATCTTGTCGTGGAATCGCGGCGCCGAGCGCGTATTCGGTTATTCCTCGGCGGAGATGATCGGCAGAAATCGCGGGCAACTGATATTCGAGGCTGACCGGGCGGCGGTCGAGCGCATCGATATGCGCGTGCGCGGCGGCGCGACGGTGGCGAATATTGAAACCGTGCGTCGTCACCAGAACGGCAGCGCGATGAACATCGCCTTGACGGCGGCCCCACTGCGCGATGCGGACGGACACATCATCGGCGTGGCCGCCATTGCACGCGACATCACCGAGCGGATGCGAGCTGAATCCGCCCGCACGTTGCTGGCCGCGGTGGTCGAATCGTCGCAGGACGCTATCATCAGCCACGCTCTGGATGGCACGATCCTCTCCTGGAATCGCGGCGCGGAAGAGATGTTCGGCTACACCGCGTCCGAAGCGATCGACCATGATTATCGCGATCTGATCTGCGTTGAGCCGCCCGAGGCGCTGCACGTGCGCGTTGCGCGAATCGAGCGCGGCGAACGCATCTCGACGTACGAAACGGTGGGCCGGCGCAAAGACGGCGGCTTCGTATTGATCTCAGCCAGCGCCGCGGCGCTGCGCGACACGGACGGGCGCGTCCACGGCGTCGCCGTGGTGGCACGCGACATCGCCGCGCAAAAGCGCCTCGAGCTGCTGATGGCGCGCACCGAATCGATCGGCCGTGTCGGCGGCTGGGAGTTCGACGTTCGCTCGCAACATCTGTTCTGGACCGACGAGACGTTTCGCATCCACGAAGTGACGCCGCAGCAGTTCGTCCCGACGTGGGGCAACGTGCTGGCTTTCTATGCGCCGGAAAGCCGCAGCGTGCTTGATCAAGCCCTGCTCGATGCGATTGCCATCGGCAAGCCGTTCGATCTCGAGCTGCCCCTGATCACGCGCGCCGGACGCCACATCTGGGTGCGCCAGATCGGTGAAGCGCAGCGCGAGGGCGCGAGCGTTACCAACGTCTACGGCACCCTGCAGGACATCACCGAGAAGCGGCAATCGGAAGACGCGCTTCGCCGCAGCGAACGCCAGCTCGACGCGATCCTGGACAACGTGGCCGAAGGCATCATCGTCTTGTCCAATACCGGTGAGGTGCAACGCTTGAACCGGCACGCGCAAAGCCTGTTCGGATACGGCGAGAGCGACATCGCCGGATTGACTCTGGCGCAACTGACGGTCGAGCTCGGCGATGAGCGGACCGACCCGGACGGGGTATGGTTGCGCCGGATGCTCTACACCCGCCGCGAGCTCACCGGGCGGCGCAAGGACGGCGCGCGCTTCCCGCTCGAGCTCGCCTTGTCGGAAATCGAAATGAGCCCCGAGCCGAGCAAGCTGACTGCGATCGTGCGCGACATCACACAGCGCAAGTCGTGGGAGGATCGCATCTACAATCTGGCGTACTCGGATTCGCTGACCGGCCTGCCGAACCGGCTGCTGCTACGCGATCGCCTCGAGCACGCGATCGCCGCGGCGCAGCGCAACCGCTCGCTGGTCGGCGTGCTGTTCTTCGATCTGGATCATTTCAAGACGATTAACGACTCGTACGGCCATCATGCCGGCGACCAGCTTTTGCGCGACATCAGCGAACGCAGCAAGCGCTGCGTGCGGGAAATCGACACCGTGTG
>JBDTMS010000227.1:0-6654 GCA_039934195.1 Betaproteobacteria bacterium | reverse complement strand
ACACCCGCCGTGTCCTCCCTTCCCTCAAGTGGTGCGGTTGCTAGTTGAATCCACCACGCGCGGACTGCGACGGCAGGATTTGAATTGCAGCGATCAGCGCGGCTTCTTCGTCCGCAGAGATAAAGTCCCGCATGTAGACAAAACCCGTCGGCAATAACAACGACTGGACGAAAAGCTCAGTCTGCTGATCACGCGCTCGCATCGGAACTAACCAGAACGACCTCAACTATTGAAACTGGCACCGACCGCCGCTCGTTCAAAAACCTGAGAGAACGATTTCCCGACTGTCTGGCAGGCTTCGATAATCGCATGAGCCTTCCGCAGATTCGCGGCGGTAATTTCGCGAAGTTCTGCGCGGCGGTCGCTCGCAGCACGCTCCACCACGTGTAGCGCAATAACCGAGCACGACGGGCGCCCGCTCCCAGGCGTTAGCACTTCGCGACCCGTGACGTCGCGCAGGTTCATCGAAACCGCGTCGACGCGCACCAGTAGATCCTTACCCTTCGCAGTCGGCGTCGGAGCTTGAGATCGATCTGCGATTGGTCATTTTCGATCGGTAGCTGCGCGGTATACCCAACTGCTTTCATTAGAGAACCTTTGGGAGTAGGAAGCGTGACAGAATATCTAGCGTATCGTGCCGGAGCAGGTGAGGCGATGACACCATTCGGGACACCAGCGTGAGTTGGGTTGCAAGTGCAACTGCGAGATTTCATGCGAACATTGATTTGTTTTGCGAGTTTGATTTGTTTTGCGAGCCTGGCCACGGCGCTGACTTCTGCGGCGAGTGCGGCCGATCCCAGCATGAGCCCTGGAATCTATGAGGTGGAAGTGCGGATCGGATTGCCTAATGTACAGGACGCGACGGCCCCGCTCGTGTTGACGCGATGTTTGCGCGTTGCCGACATCGCTTCCGGACAAGCATTCTCGATCTTGAGCGAGAATCCGCTTAAGGCGTGCGATCTACTCGACTATCGACCGACTGCCGGCGGCGTCACCTACCGCATCGCTTGTTCGGGTCCGAATCGAGGTAGCGCTGTGGCAGCGTTCGATACCACTGACGCGAGCTTTCGCGGCACCATCACCATGAACATGGGCGGGAAGAACATGACCATGTGGGAAACGCAGGTCGGGAAACGGACCGGCGATTGCGACTAGTCTTAGCCCGCCGTGCGAAATGTGAGATTGATTCGATAGCCGCCGACCAGTGGGTGCTCTCCAGCTTTGATCGGCATGACGCCGTGAAAGCGCAGGCGCGCGGGACCGCCCCACACCACGACATCGCCGTGCGTTAGCGGAACGCGGAGCGCCTTATCCGTTCGGTTTGCGCCGCCTAACAAAAACACTGCCGGGAGACCAAGCGAAACCGAAACGATCGGCTCGCCGAAGTCGATCTCGTTGCGATCCTGATGCAAAGACAAACGCGTCCCGGGCTCATAACGATTGACCAGACACGCGTCCGGCGTGAACGCATCGAAGCCCGCGTGCGCGGCAGCGCTTTGCGCTAGCCGCATAAAACAATTCGGCATGTGCGGCCAGTTCGCGCCGGTCTCCGGATCCGTTGGATCGTAGCGGTAGCCCGATTTGTCGGACACCCATCCCAGCGCGCCGCAGTTGGTCATCGCGACCGACATGCGAAATCCGCCCGGCGTAACCATATGGCGAAGCGGCGCTGCAGCGATTACGTCGCGTACGCTGTCCAACAACTGTTGTTCGTCAGCGCTCGCGAAGCCGCGCAGCAGAATGGCGCCCTCGCCCAACCATTCTTCCTGTGACAGTGCGCAATCTGGCGTGTCGAACAAGTCTCGAGTCATCTCGCCCTAAGTCGCGTCGTGGAAAATAATCCCGAGCGTGTGACGATGTCCGGAGCGCACGCGACTTACCCCATGGCGCAGATTCACACGGTAGACGCCGCGCGTGCCTTGCACCGGGCGATGATGAACCGCGAACACCACGGCGTCTCCCTGCTTGAGTGGAACGACCTCCGGTCGCGACTGCATGCGCGGGCGCTGCTCGGTGAGCACGAATTCGCCGCCGGTAAAATCATGCGCGGGATCGGACAACAGGATCGCCACTTGCAATGGAAAAACGTGCTCGCCGTAGAGATCCTGATGCAGACAGTTGTAGTCATCGACGCCGTATTGAAGCAGCAGCGGCGTCGGACGAAGCTGCCCCGCCGCGTGACAGCGCGCGACGAAAAGCGCGTGTTCATCGGGAAACTGAACGTCGATGCGCATCGCCGCGTTCCATCGATTCGCGATGGGTGCCAGCCGCGGATAAATCGCCCCGCGCAGTTCTGCAACAATATCGGGCAACGGATAGGCGAAATATTTGTACTCTCCACGCCCGAAACCATGACGCCCCATCACTACGCGACTGCGGAACTTCATATCGGCCGAATACATGTCAGCAACGGATTCGCATTCTGCCGGGGTCAGCAACTGCGCGATCGACGCGCTGCCTTGCACGTCGAGATGTTGCGAGACCGTAGTCCAATCGATCGACTCGATACGTTCCACGATCACGCTTGCTGTGGCCTCGCCCAGCACATTGCGCTCGGGTGCGTTCATCCGTTCGCCTCACGTTCGAGCAGGGCACGCTTGCGCTCGACGCCCCAGCGGTAACCGGACAGCGCGCCGTCGTTCTTCACGACCCGATGACAGGGAATCGCAATTGCCAGCGGGTTCGCAGCGCACGCTTGCGCGACAGCGCGCACAGCGCTCGGCGATCCGAGCTGCTTTGCGATATCCGTGTAACTCGCCGTCGATCCCATCGGTATCTTTCGGAGAAGTTGCCACACGCGTTGCTGAAACGCCGTTCCGCGCACATCCAGCGGCAGATCGAGACCCAATGCAGGCACCTCCACGAACCCCACCACTTTTGCTACAGTGTGTTCGAATGCAGCGTCGCCACCGATCAATACTGCCCGGGGAAACTGGTCTTGTAGATCGCGCGCAAGTGCGTCGGGATCATCTCCCAGCAGAATGGCGCACACGCCTAGCTCACTCGCCGCAACAAGAATAGAACCGAGCGAGCATTCACCGACTGCAAAATGAATTTCCGTGTTGGTGCCGCCGGCGCGATAGTTCGACGGCGTCATCCCGAGCAGCTCATTGGAAGTCTCGTAGAAGCGCCCGTTCGAGTTGTAGCCCGCATCGAAGATCGCCGTCGTTACGGTATCGCTGCGATCCAGCTCGTCGCGAACCCGCTTGGCGCGGTGAGCCGCTGCGTAGCCCTTCGGCGTCAGCCCCGTGATCGCCTTGAACACGCGATGAAAGTGATAGGTGCTCAATCCAGCCTGTACCGCCAACGCGTCAAGACTCGGTACCGTTTGCGCGTCTTCGATCACGCGGCAGATATCGGCAACGGTAGCAGCATGCTGCTCGGCCAATGGCGCCTGGTCCGGTTTGCAGCGTTTGCACGGACGAAATCCCGCGCGTTCTGCGTCTGCACGCGTGAGGTGGAACTGCACGTTTTCCGGTCGAGCCAGCCGGGCCGCGCACGACGGCCGGCAATACACGCCGGTGGTCTTGACGGAGTAGAAAAATGTGCCATCCGCGTCGGAATCGCGGGCCACGACCGCAGCCCAGCGACAATCCTGAACCGTCGCTTGCGAAATCTGCTGTCTGTTCGCTGAAGTATTCATGCTAGTTTTCCTTCGACCAATCCAAATGAGGATTGCACTGTAGCGACCGGGAATTACTTGCGCACTCCGTGTCTTGCTTTTGAATTCGATCGCTGCACCGACGCTTAGGTCTACGTTGAATGCGTCAATATTCGCGGAGAAGCATCATCGCGTTATTGGCCGGTAGTGCTTTCCCGGACATCCGCCTACTGGCTATTATGGGCCTCAGCTCGCTCGCAGGCCTCGAACCAACATACAGCAGACAGGATGACCTTTGCGGCCGCTGCACGGTACGCTCTGCTGACCGTTTTGCTTCTCGTTGCAGCACTGTGGACGCGCGAGGCGCCCGCACGTGAAGGACCTCAGACGAGCACTCGATAGAGATTGATAAGAAGCAGACCGCGCGAACGCTTTACATCGATTCAAGAAAAGCTCAAGGCGTCGCGCAAGGCTGCGAGCGTCGGATTGTCGATCTCACCGGTCTGCGGCGCGTCTCTGTCCTTTTGGAATTTGATCAGCGCACTCTGCGTCTGCTTGCCGAACCAGCCGTCGACGGCACCCGGTGCGTAGCCGAGATAGGTCGATAGAGCTGCGCCGCTCGGATGTCCAGGCTCGGCAGCGGGCCTAGTTTAAAGCGCGCCGATGCCTTCTACAGTTTGACGTCGTACTGATTTGTCTCAAACGCGCGGTCCGTTGTACGCGGCAGCGAACCCTCGCCAGTCGCCTTGCTTGAGATGGTAGGCAATATCCGTTTCGATGATGAATGCGATCATCGCACCGAACTGCGAATCTTCCGAATCGCTCATCGCATGGACCATCGTTTCGACATCCACAAATCCAGTGGAGACCGCGTTGAAGCCCATGACCTGACCAGGGCCCCACGACGTACTTTCCGAGGCGGCAATGCGATCCAAAGCGATTGCGCGCAGCAGTCGATCGTATTGATTCGCGCCAGTTGCGCCGTAGCCTCCCGCCACAGAATTGCTAAGGTCCGGATCAGTGCGGTCGAACCTTCTACCGGTGCGTGCTCGAAATACATGGCGCTCGAACAAAATTTGCGGCCGCCGATCCATGAGAAATCCACTGCCCTTGGTTTCCACCGCCATCACCGCCCACAGCGCATCGACATCGAGCAACGCGGCGCTCTGCCGCAGCTGCATCTCGGACAGTGGCTTGCCGGCGCCTTTGAAGATCGCAGCGCTGGCCGCGCGTGATGGCTTACGCGTTGCTGTGGTTTTGCTTTCGTCATGGTTGCTCGATCCTCGTCACATTTGGTCAACGGGACAGCACAGATCGTCGCGTCGCAACTCAGCGCACGGATATGCTGGCCGGGTTATCGGTCGGCCGACCAAGCGAATGAGCGTAGCGATCCGGAGCACAATATCGTCCGGCCCAGAACAAGCCAATAGTACGGAGGTTATGCAAATTGTTTGAAGCTTGGCGTCGTTCGGCCTACGGATCGCCCATCAGTGTAAGCGTGGCGGCGCCGGGTGAGCGTGGCGGCGCCGGCCGGGCTGACGGGTTCAGGGATAGCGCAATTAGAATGACGAGTCGAAGCGCGGTTCTACGTTGAGCTAAGCGAACCCACTGCGATAGCTGCAGGTGAGACGTCAACGTCCGGCGCGGGCGGGTGGCCCGATTGGTCCGGGCGACCGCCGCAAGATCAAGCGCTGGCGCAGGCGGGTGCTACTTCGCCGAAGCCGACGCGCGCGCGGGCCCATGTCCGCGTTTCGGGCTCACCGTGCCGAGCGGCAAGCGGGCCGTGAACCGGGTGCCGTCCTTGCGGGTCGAGGTCACTTGCAGCTGGCCGTTGTGCGCCTTGACGATCTGCGCGCAGATATGCAGGCCAAGACCGAGTCCCGCGCGCGTAGACAGGGTCGACGAGCGCCAGAACGGCGCGAAGATTTTGTCCAGGCTGTCCGTGGGAATCGGCTCGCCGCCGTTATACACCTCAAGCACCAGCTCGTCGTCGCGATTGGTCACCGGAAGCGCACCGTGCCTTGCGGCGAGCCATGCGTCAGCGCATCGGCGAGGAGGTTCGAAGCCAATTGCTGGAGGTCTCGCAAAGCACGCGAAGCAGCGCCGGCACCGCCTCGATGCTCGCGACCGTCGGGATGTCCTTGGCAATCTCTTCGGCGGTGTCGCTCATGCACTAACCTCATTCGATCCACGGCGTTCATGGTCTCGGTTTTGCGCTGAGCCGAGCGCTCGCAAGCGGTGCGCATTTCGCGTCGACTATTACCTCCGCCGTCGCAAGTGTCCGGCGCGTATCCGTCTTAATCTTGTCAGCAGTACTGGGCTTCTCTAGCTCGAGTCAGCCCCGCTGCGCCGCCAAGCGACGCGCGCGGTGCGTCTGCGGGCAACGTTGAGCTAGTAAATCAGTCCGGCAAGCGCTGCAGCGGACCGATACAGCGCTTGAGACTCGCATCGAAACACATCATCTGTACGGTCTTGGCGGCATCGAAGACGATGTAGATAATGGTTTGTTGACCGGTGCTCTCGGCATCGTTGTCGATGCAATCTCGACCCCCGTAGTCCTTGGTCGTCTTTATCGTCGCTTTATAGAAGCCGTTCCGATCCGGCGAGGCGACCACTGAATAGGTATTCTCGGTGCGCTCGGCGCCGCTGGTCACAGGCACTGTGCCGTCTTTTCGGAAATCGTAGAGCTCAGTGCAGTTATTGGCTGCACGCGTCCACTGCCACTTGCCGATCAATGGATGTCCGTCGGGCACCTGACCGTCGGCGAAAACACCCCCGCACAGGGAACATCCCAGCAGCAAACAGGCAATCGTTGCGTGACGAGACATGTATCTCCTGACTCTCGGTTAACGATGAGGGCGTCTCGCCGATCGATTACGTGACCTCGAAACGCCGATCGGCGCAGTGTAGGCGCTGCATGCGCGATGCGCACGCGCAAAACGCGGCAATGAACCGGAAACGGTGTGTGGAAAAAACGCGGCGTGGATGCGGGTGATGCTGGCGCGCCCGGAGGGATTCGAACCCCCTACCCCTTGGTTCGTAGCCAAGTACTC